>DAOVTU010000167.1 GCA_030632925.1 Candidatus Krumholzibacteriia bacterium
GCGCTCAAGCGCACCTCGTTCACTTATGGCGTGAGCTTCTCAGGTCGCGTGGATGTGGGGCAGGTGCCCGAAGTGCAGGATGAGAAAAAGAACGCGGCCATTGACCGCCTGGGTGTGGAACTGACCGAAGGTGTGGCCGACACATCGCGGGTCGATGAATTCGCCGATGAATTTGATGCCGAGAATCGGGAAAACCGCGCCGACAATGAAGAGCTATTTGATGGCGAGGACAGTTCCTTCTACGACTTCTACGATCGGGCTGGGCGCAGCGACGGGGCTGGCGACGGCAAGGACCTGACTGAGGGTGGCCGTTTTATTCCCTTCGACGTCAACGGCTCGTTCTCCTACGCCTATACCAATGCCTCCAGGGACCTGCGGGCCAGTGCGAACATGAGCATGAATACCCAACTGACGAAAAACTGGGAGTTTCGCTACAGCGCTTCATTCGATCTGGCCGAGGGCATTCCCATCCGGCAGCAGTATAGCCTGAACCGGGATCTGCACTGCTGGCGTTTCGAATTCAACCGCACCATCAGCACCGTCGATTCCCAGTTCGGTTTCCGCATCTACCTGAAGTCGATTCCGGCCATGAAGTTTGCCCGTGGCCGGGAAGATTACATGTCCGCACCCGGTGGTGGTCTGGGCGGTGGGGTTTTCTAGCGGGAGTCGGGATCAGCGCAGCAGGCTCATATCGTAGCCTTGAGGCAGGGCGCGCACCAACCGCAGGGCGTGCCGTTCATCGGGGTTGATGGCATTTTCGACCCCATCGTCGAGCATGCCGGCGGGTGACAGATACATCAGGTAGTCGCCGTCGGCGCAGGCCACGTGGCGCACCAGACCCAGGGCATGCCCCAACTCGTGCATCGCCACTTCCTGGACGAACTGCACCGTGTTGAGGCGGTCCCGCACATAAACCTCGACCTTTTCCGGAATGATATCTCCCAGTATGTAGTTCCGGCCCGAGGGTTCCAGCAGTGAGGTTTTGCCGAGGGTGGCGTTGCCGTCGTCACCAAAACGAAACACGATGCTGGCGTCGGCCGGGTCCGAAACCAGGGTCAGATAATCCTCATCCATCGTTTCATTCCACATCGCCACCACCTGCCGGCAGCGCACTCCGTAGTCGTAGTTCTCGGGGGATATGTAATCCGGGACCCATACGGTCACCGGATAGGATTCCCACTTGTAGAGATTCTGGTTGGGCCGCAGGTCCGTGTCGCGTTCGGTGTGGGTCAGTCCGCGCAAAAAGGCCGGGAAACTGCCGGCGTACGTGGTGCAGGTCGAATCAAGTCTGTACATGGTCAAAAGTACGCAATCCCAATGCTGACTCTGTCCAAAAAACAATGGACCTGACAGGATGTCTGTCCAGGCGCCCGTCTCTTCTCCGTCGGGCATGATGTCAAGTGTTTCGGTCCGCAGGGTGATATAGTCGATGCTGCGAAACGGGCCGATGCGGAACGTGCCATCGGCCTCGGTCTGGGTCGTGAAGGTGCTGGTGGTGGTCCGGACCGTCACATCGGCCAAGGCGACACCTGCGTCATCGCGGACGACTCCGGTGGCCCACCAGGGCCGGGTAATATCGACTTCCATGTTCGGCAGATTCAGGGACCGGATGCCCGTCTGGTTGATACTTCTGATGCCCAGCCAGGCGTGGGCGCCGGGAATCAGGCCATTGATGGTGTCGGCGAAGGCCGCCAGATAGATTTCCTGACCCGGCACGGTGGGTGTCTCGCCCAGCAGGATGGCGCTCTGCCAATTGGAATTGTCAAGGGGCCCAGTATAGCTGATGCCGATCTCATAGCCGATGATGGGCTCGCCACGCGGGGCCGCCACACGCCAGAACGTTTCCACCGTGGCGGGTGCGGCACCTGGCTGGACGAAAAAATCCGTCGGAGGCAGGGGAGGCAGTTGGTCCGCCTCAAAGACGCGCAGGTCCCACAGCCGTGAGATTGTATGATCGGGCGTCACGACGGTGGCACGCAGGGTGTCGATGCCGGTCTTCGAACTGTTCAGGAGGTAGGAGGCTCCTGTGCCCACGGGTTCGCCGCCCAGTTCCCACAGATAGGTTGAAAGAGGGGCCCGGCTGGACTCGGCAAAGAAGCGACAGGTGTCGCCCGTGACGATATCCATCAGGTCCGCAGTTGGCGAAAATTCAACATTTGTGGCCAGATCGTACATGGAGTCGACCAGCCAGGTGCGCCGGTCGGTGTGGTTTTCCCAGGTGGCGATGGCAGTCAGGGTGTCGACCCGGGTGGTGGCAGGAAGGTATCGGAAGCGCGGACCAAATCCGACATCGACCCCGTTGATTTCCCAGGCCACGGTGAAGACTGGATCGGGAGCGTGAATGACCTGAAAATCACGAAAGTGGCCCGCTGCGATATTGACCAGGGCGAGATCCGGATTGTAGGAGAAAGTTGAGGTCGGTTCCGGTTCCAATTCGACGGCGGCATTGCAGGCCAGGCAAAAAAATACGAGCCAGAGACCAGCTGTCCTGGCTGCCCGGAAATCCCACCACTTGCCCCCTGTTATCTGCAGTTTCATTAACCTGATTGTACAGAGCCGGCCTGGCTTTGGCAATTGCCATGGCGAGAATGGCCCGTCAGGACGGGAAAAAGTCGAGATACGGGTTGACAAGCCCCTTGGGCAAGGGGTTTGATGATCGGGACGAAAGGAGGTGACACATGAATAAGACGGAACTTACTGAAAAACTGGCTGCCAAGACGGGTATGAGCAAGGCCGCTGCCAAGCGTGCTGTCGACGCTCTCTTCTCCACTGCTCCGCGTGAAGGGATCATCGCTTCTGCCGTATCGAAAGGCGACCGGGTGCAGATCACGGGCTTCGGAACTTTCGAGCGCCGTAATCGCAAGAAGAGGACCGGTCGCAATCCCCAGACGGGGGCGGCGATCGATATTCCAGCGGCGAAATACCCAGCCTTTATGGCGGGCAAAAGCCTGAAAGACCGGATACAGAAGTAGTCGGACTGGAAAATTGTGCGGCCTGGCCGCACGACCTGGAAACTTGTTGTTGGCCTTAAAAGGCTGAAAATGGGCCAGGATTGAGGCGGAAGGGCGGCTTTTGGGCCGCCCTTCCGCTTTTGAAAAATGGCTCGTTTTGTACCGACAGTTGCCCGCGGGGCGTGCGCCCTTTATTATGGGGAGATTGGAACTTCACGGATCGGGCAGAGTATACCCGCCTGCCGCCTCATTTGCCCATGCACCGGGCGCGGTGGCAGCGGGGTATGAATATTCACTCAGGAAAGGTTTGAAACATGATCAAGCTCAAGGGCAGTTACCGTGCCCAGCGTTGGTTACTGTCGGTCGCAGCGTTGACGCTGTTGATTGCGGGATTGGCACCACTCATGCTTGCGGAAACAGTCCGCGCCGAGGATGGTGATCAAGCCAAGGAGTGGAAGAACCTCGTATTGCTCTACACGACCGATATCAAAGGCAAAATTGAGCCCTGTGGCTGAAAGTCCAAACAGCGTGGCGGACTGGCCCGGAGGGCTGGTTATCTGGATAGTGTTTGGAATGAGAACGTGCCTTTCCTGATGGTTGATGCGGGTGACCTTTTTGGTCGCCGCTCCAAGGACGAAAGGCATCAGACGGAATTTTTGTGCCAAATGACCGGCGATCTCGGTTACGACGGCATCGGTCTGGGTGAGCGTGATCTGAACTACGGCTTGGGTTTCCTGCAGGAAATGATCGAGAAATACGATCTGCCCTTCACCAATGCCAACGTGCGTGATGCCAAGAGCAACGAGTTGATCCTGCCGGAGTATCTGATTGTCGAGCGCAACGGCATCAAGTATGGCCTGATCAGCGTGCTGGATCCGGCTCTGAAGATCATCACCATGACCGCCGATGAAGCCAACTTCACCATTGCCGATCCGGTGGCGACCCTGCGGGATCTGGTGCCGCGGTTGCGCAAAGAAGCGGATTGCATTGTTCTGTTGGGCCATCTGGGCGAGAACAATACCGAACCGGTGATCAAAGAGGTCAAGGGCATTGACATCAACGTGACCGGTCATACTTATCGCAGCCTGCAGACCGAGCGCGTGCTGGACGATACGGCGATGTTTGCCGCGACCCACGAGGGCCGCTACATCGGCCGGGCCAATCTTTTCATCGAGGATGAAACTGGACGGGTCATGGCCATCGATGTGGGCGTCACCAGCCTGGACGATGCGTTGCCCACCGACCCGGAAATGCAGGCCAAGGTGGACGCGTACAAGAAGTCCCTGGTGGAATTCCAGGAGGCCAAGCGGGCGGCCTATCCGCGCACCATGGGCTCGGAGAAGGAGTCATTTCTTGGTGAGCGGGCTTGCATGTCCTGCCACGATGACGCCTGGAAATCGTATGTCAGTTCGGAGCACCGCACGGCTTTTGCCACGATCCGCAATAAAGGCCAGAGCAGTGAGCCCGAGTGCATGAGCTGCCATACGACGGGTTATATGTACAAGAATGGATTCAGCGAGACGTCCCAGGTCAACCTGCAGAACGTGCAGTGCGAAGCTTGCCATGGTTATGGCACCGAGCATGCGCGTGACGGCAAGTGGGTGGCCCAGGCCAAAGACTCGTGTGTGGTTTGCCATGACAAGGAAAACAGCCCTGAATTTGACTATGCGACGTACTGGGAAAAAATCAAACACTAGTACTTCTGGAGCTACTTCCAGAAGGACTTTCAGCAGTACCCTCAGTCGCCGCCTGCTGGTGGCCCTGACGATGCTTTTGTGCCTTTCGGGGGCGCGGCCTGTCCGCGCCCTCGATGTATTTACGCTTTGGCGTCAGCCGGAAATTCCACTGCACATTGCCGAAGGCAGTTGGGTGGAGTACCGGACCCAGACCATGGCCGGCGGGCGGCGCGAAGAAGGCGTGACCCGTATCGTGTGCCTGGACCGGGCCGGCGGCTCAGATGACGACACCTGGCTGCTGGAATTGCTGCCTTTGGTCGAAGAAGACGGCGTGACTCGTCCTGTAGAAGGCGAAGGTGTGCAACTGCGAGTGTCGCGCGAGTTGTTGAGCCGCGAAGGCACCTTCCTGAGCGCCATTGTCGAAGCTGTGCAGTGGCGCGGGGGGCAGGCTCATAAAATTTCACCGGAAGATTTGCGCGAAGACCCTCTGGTGGCCGCGACCTTGGCCTCGGATTTTGTACCCGACCTCGTCCAGCAAAAGGATCCGACCACGCGCGTTGTGCAGGGAGTGCAATTCCTATGCGACCAGTTCGTGATGTCGGCCGCCGATACCCAGTCCGCCGATTTGCCGGCTGGTCGCATGTTGCAGTTCACGACCCGCGAAATTGTAGCGGCAGTGAATGCCGAGGTGCCATTTTTGGGCCTGACTTATGTCTCGGAGCGGGTGCGGGCCGAATCCCGGTTGGATCCGCCCAGTCGCCGTTTTAAGGCTCCAGCGCCCCGTGTGCGGGTTGAAGTGATGGAATTGGTGGCGTACGGATACGAGTCCAAGCCCTTCCTGGGCGCTGTCGATTGACCGCCGCCCTCGGGCTATGATATACTTATTTGATGAATTCCTACGACCTGACCCAATTCCGGGCCGAGGCACACGATTACCTGCTACGCCAGCAGATGCCTCTGCCGACTCCGGCTATTGCCAGGCGCCTCTTCGGCGCCCGTCGCCATGAAATGCCCGAGACCCAGGTCGTTGTGCGGGCCCTGCTGGGCGCTGATCCCCGCTTTATCGAAACCCATGATCATTGCTGGACGGTTTTGGGTTCCCCTTTGTTGCAACAACGCCTGGATGAAGCGACCTACGCCGTGGTCGATCTGGAGACCACCGGCAGTGTGATCGGTGTGGACGAGATCATCGAGATCGGTCTGGTGCAGATCCGCGGTGGCGAAGTGGTCGACCGTTTCGAGACCCTGGTCTGGAGTGATCGTACGATTCCGCCCTGGGTAGCCCGCCTGACAGGCATCTCCAATAATGATCTGGAAGGGGCGCCGACCTTCAGCGACGTGGCTGAGCATCTGCAATCCCTGTTGGACGACAATGTTTTTGTGGCCCACGACATCCGGTTTGATCTGCCTTTCCTGCGCTGGGAATTTGGCCGCCGTGGTCTGGTGCGGCCGCCGGTGACGGGGCTGTGCACTTTGGAACTGTCCCGTCAGTTGTGGCCCGATCTGTCCAGCCGCAGCTTGCCGGACCTGGCCCGCACTTTTGGTGTTGATCACGACAATCCGCACCGGGCTGCCGACGATGCCCTGGCCACTGGTGGCGTATTGCTGAAGGCTATCGAGACCGCTCATGAGATGGGGCTGACGGAGTTGGGCGACCTGTATCGTCTGCCGGAACTGATGAGCGATGCTGCTGACGACGACGATGGATTGGCCTCCCAGGCCGCCGAGTCCTGACCTTCTTTTTCATCAATAATTCAAAATGAATACCAACTGGGAAAAAAGCCCCGGATCGGTTGACTATATGCGCGACATGTTATAGGATGCGGTCCAATATCGTGTTTGTCTGAACCATCGGGTCCCTGGGTTGGGATCTCCAGACAAACCGACGCTAACCTGAGCCAAGGAGGAGCCAATGGCCAGCGTCAAAGAGGAAGATATTCTTGTCCGTGACGAAAGTTTCGTGAAGTACGAAAGGTTGTTGACCAAGGCGGAAACCGAAGGCCGGATCGACGGCCCGAACAAATGTCTGGTTTGCGGCATGCGCTATACCAC
>DAOVTU010000380.1 GCA_030632925.1 Candidatus Krumholzibacteriia bacterium
CTCGATGACGGCGCCGATTGCGGTGCAACTCGACCGCGAAGGGAAGCAGGCCACTTTCAAGTTGGCCGACACCACCTTCACCCTCGGGCCGGATGAATACTCCGATTGGGTCTCCGTCAGCTTCGGCAAGGGCCAGGCTTCGGCTCACGGCATCTGCAAGCTGCGGGTGACCAGCTTCGCGCCGGGCTTCTCGTTCTACGTTTCGCCGCTGCACATCGACCCGCGGCAACCGGCCATGCCTATCAGCAACCCGCCCCATCTGGCCATTGCCTTGGCCAGGTTGCATGGCAGTTTTGCGACGCTGGGTTTGGCGGAAGACACCTGGGCCTTGAACGAGCGCGTCATTGATGAGCAGGCCTTCCTGGACATGGCCTACGACAACCACGAAGAGCGTCGCCGACAGCTGTTCCACGCCATGGACCGCCAGCCTGAAGGCGCGATCGCGGTGGTGTTCGACGCGACCGATCGCATCCAGCACATGTTCTTCCGTTACCTTGATGAAAGCCATCCGGCCAACGTGGGCAAGGACACAGTGAAGCATAAGAACGCCATCAGCGACTTGTACCAGAAGGCCGACGAACTGGTGGGCGAGGTGCTGGCCAAGATGGGACCGCGCGACGAATTGCTGGCCATCTCGGACCATGGTTTCAAACAGTTCAAACGGGGCGTGAACCTGAACACGTGGTTCCGCAACAACGGCTACCTGTTCCTGAAGGGCGACCCGGACGAAGGGCCACTGACGCCGGTGCCGGCGGGTGAGCGCTTCGAGGTGCCGGAGATCGACTGGGCGCGTACGCGGGCCTATACCAGCGGGTTGGCGGGTTTCTATCTGAATATTAAGGGCCGAGAAAATCACGGATTGGTCGAGCCGAGTGAAGCTTATGCCTTGAAGATGGAAATTTTCGAGAAGCTGCGTGGCCTGCCGGATCCGGAGCATGACTGCGAGGCCATCACCGAATTGTGGGCCAGCGAAGACATTTATGCCGGACCTTATCGGGCCAACGGGCCGGATGTGATCGTGGGCTACAAGCCGGGCTACCGCACCGACTGGGATGCGGCCGTGGGTGCGGTTTCGAGTACCGAGATCGCCGACAATACCAAGAGCTGGTCGGGCGATCATTGTATGGATCCGCGGCAGGTGCCGGGCGTGATTTTCTCGACCGTGGCATTTGATAATCCCAAACCTTGGCTGGTGGACATGGCGCCTTCGGTGCTGGACCTGCTGGGGCTCGAGGCGCCGGCGCATATGGTTGGGCGCAGTGTTTTTCAGGTGCTGGATGTTAAGAAGGCGGAGGAAGCGTGATGCGGCGGTTGTGGGTAGTCCTGTTTTTGATGTTGGCGGCCAATGCCCTGGGCGCTGAGCAGCCAAAGGTTTTGGTGCTTGGCCTGGACGGCATGGATCCGATCCTGCTGCAGAAATTTCGCGACGAAGGCGTGATGCCGAACTTCGACAAGTTCGTGGCCGCCGGTGGAGAAGTGACGCCCTTTGCGACCTCGACGCCGCCCCAGTCGCCGGTGGCCTGGTCCAACTTCATCACGGGCATGGACTCAGGTGGGCACGGCATTTTTGACTTCATCCACCGCGACCCGATCACTTTGATGCCCTACTTCTCGGCCAGCGAGGCCAAAGGCCCGACGCGCTTTTGGCGCCTGGGCGAATGGAAATTGCCACGCGGGGGCGCCGAGGTGCGCAACCTGCGTCAGGGCACGGCTTTCTGGGAGTTGCTGAGCGACAAGGGTGTTGACGTCACTATCTTTAAAGTGCCCAGCAACTTTCCGCCTGTCGACTGCGAGGCCCGCTCGTTGTCCGGCATGGGCACGCCTGATATCACGGGCAACTACGGCATCTCGACCCTGATCACCGACGACCCGCCGGTCAACCGCGACCTCGGTGGCGGGCGCGTGGTTTCGGTCTACATGGAGAAGGGCAATTTCACCGCCGACCTGGCTGGGCCGCCCAATCCGTTCCGCGAAGGCGATCCCGAATCAAGGGTAGATGTGGTCGGCCGTGTCGACCGCGAAAACCGCGCCGTGTGGCTGACTGTGGGCAAAGAAGAAGTCGTGCTCAACGAAGGCGAGTGGAGCGACTGGGTCACCGTCGAGTTCGAGATGATCCCCATGCTCAAGAGCGTGCGCGGCATTTGCCGCCTGTACCTGATCGAGACCACGCCCCATCTGCGGTTGTACGTGACACCGGTGCAGATCGATCCGGTGATGCCCGAGATGCCGATCTCCACGCCCGGCAGTTACAGCCGCGAGATCGCCGAAGAGACCGGCCTGTACTACACCCAGGGCCTGCCCGACGATACGAGCGCCCTGGAGAACAATTTCATCGATGACGAAGGTTATGTGCAGCAGAGTGATCTGGTTTTGCAGGAACGCCTGAAACAACTGGGCGCCGAGTTGGACCGCTTCGCCGAGCTGGAAAGTGGCGTGCTGTTCTTCTACTTCAACTCGCCTGACCAGACCTGCCACATGACCTGGCGCAACATGGACGCGGGCTCGCCCACCCATGCGACCAGCGATTTGAACCACACCCACCGCATTCGCGACGTGTACGCGGAACTGGATGAGGCGGTTGGCCTGGCGGTCAAAAAAGCCGGCCCGGATGCTACGGTGATGATCATGTCCGACCACGGTTTTGCGCCCTGGAATCGGGCCTTCCACCTGAACACCTGGCTGTACAACAACGGCTACCTGGTCTTGCAGGATGGCTATGAGCCCAGCGATGTGGAAATGCTGATTGGTGTTGACTGGTGGCGCACAAAGGCTTACGCCATCGGCATCAATGGGCTGTACATCAATCAGGCCGGACGCGAACAGCAGGGCTCGGTGGAACCGGGCGAAGCTCGTGAACAATTGGTGGCCGAGTTGAAGACCAAACTCGAGGCCGTGGTCGATCCGCTGGACGGCCGGCGGGCCATCAAGACCGCCGATCGCGCCGATCAGGTTTATCATGGAGACTTGCGGGATACCGGTCCGGACATCGTGGTCGGTTATTATCGCGGGTGGCGGGGCAGCAACGAGTCGGCCCTGGGCCGCATCATGACCGTGGAGTTCGAAGACAACATGCTCAAGTGGAGCGGCGACCACTGCATCGCCGCCGACGAAGTGCCGGGCGTGTTGCTGGCCAATCGTCCCATCCTGCGGGAAAATCCCGCGCTGATTGATATGGCGCCGACGATCCTGAAAATGTTCGGGATCGAACCCCCTGCCGAGATGGTGGGCGGCGACCTGTTCGATAAATAGCTGGTTCATTCCAGAGAAGGAGGCGCCCCATGTTTGGTGGTGGCAACAAAATCAAACTCGATAAGGACCTGCTCGAAAAGGTGAAGCGGGCGGCGCGCATTGCGGGCTACTCCAGCACCGAAGAGTTCGTGCAGCATGTGCTCGAGCGCGAGATCAGCAAGTTCGAAGAGGGCGGCGATTCCGAAGAGGAGATCCGCAAACGCATGCAGGGCCTGGGGTACATTTCCTAAGCCATGAACCTGGTGAACAACGGCATGAACAAGCTTTTTGATGTGCTTCTGGCGCCGGTTTCCGCCTGGCCGGCAGTGGCCATGTTGCTGGTGGCCACGGTCACGGCGGTGTGGGCCTTGTTGCTGTTCAAAGCCGCCACGAACCAGGCCAAGCTGGACGTGACTCGCGACCGCCTCTTTGGGCACATCTACGAAATGGGCCTTTACCAGGAGCACCTGAGCGTGGTGGCGCGCATCCAGTGGGCGCTGGCGAAGGCAAACCTGCGCTACCTGTCGCTGACCTTGCCGGCCCTGTTGGTCCTGTTGGTGCCGATGGTGTTGACCATTGCCCAGTTGGACAGCCGCTACTCTCTACAGCCGCTTGCGCCAGGCGACGAGACGGTTTTCACGGTGACTTTAAGTGAGGGCCCGGAGGCCGATTTGAACAACGTGCGCCTGGAGGCACCGGCGGGCCTGAATATCAGCGCCGGCCCCATCCGCGACCGCGCCACCGGTTCGGTGGCCTGGCGGCTGGGCATAAAAGACGCTGCGCAGTACGACCTGGTGGTCTTCAACGGAGAGCGGGAACTGGCCCAGTACACCGTCCCGGTCGGCGGCAAACTGCCCGCCGTGGGCGAAAAAGGCCGCGCCGGTTGGCTGCACACCCTGCTCTATCCCGGCGCACCGTCTTTGCCCGGCAGCGGCGCCGTGAGCGCCATGTCGATCAACTTGCCGGACCGGTCCACCAGTTA
>DAOVTU010000324.1 GCA_030632925.1 Candidatus Krumholzibacteriia bacterium
CTGCAGGTCGACGATTTCCAGGCGCACGGGCTGCGGTGCGGTTTCGGGGTCGAGGCTGAACACCAACCGTGTCGTGGGATTGAAGGGATTCGGGTAGCCACCTTCGAAATGGTGGCTGAGCAGAGGTGTCTCAGGTACCGCTGTTGGAGCGATGGCCGCCAGGCCAGCGTCCACGGCTGCCCGCACGTTCGTATCGTCAAAGAATCCCCGGTAGAGAATGACGCCGTCGGGCCCAATGACAAACACGAAGCTGGCCTCGCAGTCATAGGCCACGTTGACCCCGGCGGTGTGGCCATCCATCAGGATGGGGTAGGTGACGCCCGTCTCGAGGCGGTAGTTGCCGACGAGGGCTTCGGTGCCGTCCCACAATTCCACTGCGAGGGCCTGGAAGTTGTTGCCGGCGTAGTCGTTGGCGAGGGTCTCCGAACTGGGACCGTGCAGGATGCAGGCGGGTCAGAGATAGCCGATCATCATCAGCATCACGACTTTACCTTGATAATTGCTGAGGGTGTGTGGGCCGCCGTACTGGGCGGTCAGCGTGAAGTCAGGGGCGGGCTTGCCGACGCCAGCGACTTGGCCGGCGAAGGCACTGGTGGCCAAGGCGAAGGACAACAAAATGGTACACACGAGAACACTCATGAAGTCACAGCGGCGCAGCATGGCGAACCTGTTCGTCAGGGGACTAAGACAATATTGCTCTTATTTTAGCATATGAAGAGTGTTGGCAGGGCGCAAGGGGGCCGATCGGCCTATTTAATCTTCCAGATCAGCGCGCATCTGCCCTGTTTCGGGGTCTACGTAGAGTTTGACCTGCCGGTACAGTTTCAGGCCAATTTCGCCTTTGTCGATGCCGGCGAGCAGGTTGTCCAGGCACACACCCAAATCGGCGTATTGTTCGGACAGGGTATCGAGGCGGCCCTGCATGGCGATGGCGTCTTCGCTGCCGGCCGTCAGTGCTTCGCAGGCCTCGTTCACGTGATAGGTCTTGAGGGCCAAAACAGACAGGCGATCGATGATGCTGCCCGGCGACTCGCTGTTCAATTGGGCGCTGTCGTTCAAGCTGCCCGACTCCTTGAGGCCAGTGAAAATCAGGTCATCCAGCCGATCGACGGTTTGTACTCGGCGGCGGTTTGAAGCGTCGATGGAACGCTTGATGGCTCCCAGGACATTGTCGCCGGCTCCGTGGGCCCGGCTCTTGTCCTCTTCGTGCCACTGAAAGGTGTTGATCAGTTGCAGCTTTTCGGTGGTGCGGGCCCATCCTTCGGCCTCGGTCAACTCGATGGTCGCCAGGCAGGATTCCCAATCGCTCACGCCTTTTTCCAAACGGTGCCAGGTGGTGATCACACCACGCAGGATGGCATCCACGGCAGCAAAGGACGACGGAATCAACGGATGGTTGGCAGCTGGATTGGTCATGCCGGCACGATCTCCCGAAAAAAGGTGAAATAATGAGCCCTCAGGGTAAGTTGCCCGCCCGCCCGGGGCAAGGCAGGACTTGGCGGTGGGTGGCTGAGCCAGTATCATCCCGGCACGCTCAATTGACGGAGGTGCCAGCGTGCTGAATGATTTGTCGGGTAATGGAATTGTTTGCCACCAGATACATCTGGGTGGCGACCGCAACTTTTGCTATCTGCTCGGTGATGCCGAGTCCGGCGAGGCGGCGGCGGTTGATCCGGGCTTTGAACCGGCCGAGATGCACCGCCTGGCGAATGAAGCCGGCCTGACCATCACCCACATCCTGGTCACTCACGGACATCCGGACCACATCGGAGGCTTGGCGGAGTTGGTGGCTCTGACTGGTGCGGCGGTCCACGCCGGGGCTGCGGACGAAGTATCTGGGGCGTTGGCAGCCGAAGATGGCCAGACGATAAACCTGGGCCAACGCAAGGTGCGCATCCTGGCCACACCGGGCCATTCGCCGGGGCACACATGCTACCTTTTTGGCGGTCATCTGGTGACCGGCGACATTCTCTTCTGCGGTAAGGTGGGTGGCACTGGTGACTATTTCAAAGGCTCATCGGCTCGGCAGGAGTATGACTCGCTGCAACAACTGATGCAACTTCCGGCCGAGACAACCGTCTTGCCGGGGCACGATTATTTTGGTGGCGACGGCACCATGCCCCACTCGACCATCGGCTACGAAAAAGACCACAACCCCTTCCTGAAAGCGGGCAGTTTTGAAAAATTCTGCCACCTCAAGGACAACTGGGCCGCCTATAAACAGGAGCACAATATCCGTTGAAGGAACTGAAGTCTCCCCTGGCCGGGCCCGCCTGGCGCTGTTTGATGCTCAGTCTGGCCGGATTGGTTTTGGCGACCCTGGTGCTTTACCTGCATCTGGGTGCGGCGGTATTGCCAGCACCTGCGACCCAGATTGCCACCGGATTGTTGGCGGCGGCCGCCTGGTTGTTGGCGGTGCGTTTCCTGCTGCTGGACACCTGGGGGCGTTGGTTCTGGTTGGTCATTATAGCGGGGGCGTTGGCCCTGGTTTTGTTTGCCGGTGAGATTGGTCTGGGCTTTGGCATCACGCTGTCCGGCCTGCTGCTCTTTCCGCGGCGATATAGAACCTGGCGTCACATTTCGGACCGGCGGCGGGCCTTTGGTTTTGGCCTGGGAATCGTGGCGGTGGTGTTGCTGATGATGGCCCAGCGCCTGTGGAGTGTGCCGGCGGTGTCCGGGGCTGAACAGGTGTTCCGCAATCTGGGTGTCTGGGCGGTGTGGTCGCTGGTGGGCTTTTGGGCCCTGTCGCTGTTTCATCTGGCGGTCAACATGCGGCTGCACTTTTTGCGCCTGCGGCCCAAGTTGGCCGTCAGTGCGGTGCTGATTGGCGTTTTGCCCTTGTTGATGATGGTGCTGCTCGGCGGGATCATTTTGTACACGACTTTGGGTGGCGCCCGGGCGGCGCGCCTGAACAATACCCTCGACAGTTGGCGTGAAATGACGGCTGCGGGGGCCGATATGAGCGGCGCCCTTTTTGACACCACCTTTGTCTGGCCGGCGACCGGTATTGTGGCCCGGCCGGGAGCCACAGTGATGCAGGCGCCCGATTGGGTGGCCGAAATGGGCCAAGGCATGCGGGGGATGGTCGCCGACGAGATGCGGGTCAGCCGGGACAGCACCCGGACTGTGGCCAAGGCCGACACAACCGACTATTTCATGGCCGGTGGACGGGTGTGGTTGATGCGTTGGCAGGACCTCGATACCGAAATGCCCCGGGTGCAGGCCTGGCAAGTCGGGCCGCGGCCTCTGCGGAAAATTTCGGGGATTTTGAAGGCGGGCCTGGACCTGACGGCCACCGCTTCCAATACGCGCGACGGCGGCCTGATGATCGATACCGATGGCGACATCCCCGAGTTGGCAGATTTCAACAAAATGAGTGTCAGTTATCGTGATACGGCTGGCGTCGACACCAGTTTCTGGAACAAGTACCTCTATTTTGGCGGCACTTTTCGGGAAATGTTGATGGTGCACGAAGGCCAGGTGGGCACCGCGACGCTGTTCATTCAACTGCGCGTCGGCTGGCAGGATCTCAGTGAAGAATTTCTTTCCGAAGGCGCCAACCTGAACGTCCTGGTCGTGGCGGTGATCGCCATTGCGACGCTGTTGTGGCTGATCTTTGAGATATTTGCCGTCTTTTTTGGTGTGCGGATCAGTGAGGGCATCGTCACCGGCGTGCACGCCTTGCATCGAGGGACCCGGGCGGTGGCTGCCGGCGACCTGGACACGGTAATTGAGATCCCCAACCAGGATGAATTTGGCGATCTGGCCCACAGTTTCAATGAGATGACCGTCGCGGTGCGGCACGGGCGAGAGATCGCCCTGGCCAATGACCGGCTCAAGCAGGAACTGGAAACCGCCCGCGCGATCCAGGTGCGCCTGTTGCCCAGCAGCGAGCCGCGCCTTTTGGATTTCGAAGTGGCGGGCGCAAGCATTCCCAGCCGCGAAATCGGCGGCGACTATTACGACTTCCTGGCCCAGGACGACGACAAGATCGGCATCGCCATCGGTGACGTTTCGGGCAAGGGCATGCCGGCGGCCTTATTGATGTCCAACCTGCAGGCCAGTCTGCACGGGCAGGTTCTGCATCCGGGGTCGGTTTCCGGGGTGGTTGCCAGAGTGAACGATCTGCTGGTGCGGTCCACCGATTCCCACATGTTCGCCACCTTCTTCTACGGTTTGCTGGATGCGGCTTCGGCCACTTTCACCTGCACCAACGCGGGGCACAACCCGCCGTTGGTGTTGCGCAATAGTGGCGAAATTGACGAACTGACCACCGGCGGCCTGCTCTTGGGCATGCTCGGCGATCAGCCTTATAAGCAGGATACGGTGACCCTGGCGCCGGGCGAGGTGATCGTCTTGTACACCGATGGCATCACGGAAGCCGTTGGTCCGAGTGCCGAAGAGGACGATCCGGAGGCCATGTTCGGTGAAGAAGCTCTTTACGAAGTGATGCGGCAAAGTCGCCATCTGCCCGCCACGGGCATCAAGGATGCGGTATTGGCGGCCGTGACAGCCCACACCTCGGGCGTGGCCCAGTCCGATGACATCACACTGGTGGTGATTCGGCGGCAGGGGTAGCGCCGCGCGATTTTCCAGATTGCGGCTGGAATCCACACCCAGCTCAGGGTATGTTTGCCGACTCAGAATTCAACATATGTACGGACCGTGGGA
>DAOVTU010000552.1 GCA_030632925.1 Candidatus Krumholzibacteriia bacterium
AAAAATGAGGGACGACGCTCCCGCCGTCCCTCGCTTGTTCACCCATTCAGCAACCGGCGGAGGGTCTCATTCCCCAGTTGGTTACCGTTTGGACATATATGGGTAAGGATATTCCCGTGGCGGGTCAAACGTCTCCTTGACCGTGCGCGGGCTCGACCAGCGGATCAGATTCAAGTAGCTGCCCGCCTTGTCATTGGTACCCGAGGCGCGGCTGCCACCGAAGGGCTGCTGGCCGACCACGGCCCCGGTGGGCTTGTCGTTGATGTAGAAGTTGCCGGCCGTTCCGCTCAGCTCGTTCTTCATCTTGATCAACCACTCGCGGTCCTGGCTGAAGATGGCGCCGGTCAGGGCGTAGGCCGAGCTTTTGTCGCAAAGGCGCAGCGTCTTCATCAGGTCCTTCTCTTCGTACACATGGATCGTCAGCACCGGGCCAAAGATTTCCTCGACCATCGACTCGTACATGGGATCTTCAGCCAGGATGACAGTCGGCTCAATGAAGTAACCCACCGAGTCGTCGCACTTGCCGCCGGCGATGATCTTGGCTTTGCCCTTGGCGGCCTTGCTGCGGGCCCGGGTGATGTAGCCCTTGATGGTTTCGAAGGCATGGGCGTCGATGACGGCTCCCATGAAGTTGCGGAAATCTGTGACATCCCCCATGGCGATGGACTTGACGGCGGCCATCAGTTTAGGTCGAGCCTGCTTCCACAGCTCGGCCGGGATGTAGGCCCGGCTGGCAGCGCTGCACTTCTGGCCCTGGTACTCGAAAGCACCGCGCACCATGGCGGTCACCAAGGCATCCACATCGGCGCTCGCATGGGCAAAGATGAAGTCCTTGCCGCCGGTCTCGCCCACGATGCGGGGGTAACAGCCGTAGTTCTGGATGTTGTTGCCGATCTGCTTCCACATGCCCTGGAACACAGCGGTGCTGCCGGTGAAATGGATGCCACCCAGGTCGGGGCTCTCCAACACCGGGTTGCCGATGGCGCCACCGCTGCCAGGCACGAAGTTGATCACGCCGTCAGGCATGCCGGCTTCCTTGAGAATCTGCATGATGTAGTGACCTGAGTAGACCGAGCTCGAGGCCGGCTTCCAGACCACCGTATTGCCCATCAGCGCCGGGGCCGTGGGTAGGTTGCCGGCAATGGCCGTGAAGTTGAAAGGCGTCACCGCAAAGACAAAGCCATCGAGCGGACGCTGCTCCAGCATGTTCCACATGCCGGGCGAACTCTCGGGCTGCTCGCTCATGATCTGCTGAGCGAAATGCGGATTGTAGCGCCAGAAATCAATCAGTTCGCAGGCGCTGTCGACCTCGGCCTGCAGGGCGTTCTTGCTCTGGCCCAGCATGGTCGCCGCGTTCAAGGTCATGCGGTGCCGCGTGGACAGGATCTCGGCGGCTTTCAGCAGGATGGCTGCCCGGTGCTGGAAGGGCATCTCGGCCCAGCCCTTTTTGGCTTTCTGGGCGGCCTTGATGGCCATTTTGACTTCTTTTTCGGCGCCCTTGTGGTACTGACCCAGCTTGTGCCCGTGGTTGTGGGGCATGACGCAATCGGCGGTGTTGCCGGTGCGGATCTCTTTGCCACCGATGACCATGGGGATGTCGATCTGTTCGGAAGCCAGCTTCTTGCAAGCGGCCTTCAATTCCTTCTTTTCCGGGGATCCGTCGGTGTAACCGAGGACGGGCTCGTTGCTGGGGAAGGGGATTTCAAACATGGCGTCGGACATGGTATTCCTCCGGGGCACAGCGGCCGAAAGTGGGTGATTCCGGTACGTTGGCAAACATTTGGTGCCAACGCAAGAAGACAGTGCAATATCACTGTGAAAGAGAATCGTTGTCCCCGGCCCATTTGTTGCTACTATATGGGGTCCCCCAGTTGAAATTCAGCCCAAACTGATCATCCCAACCAAGGTTTTGAAATGACCCAACCGCCCAAGAATCTCCAGACCATCGAGTCCCACATCCTGGATTTGCAGGATTTGCACCCCAGCGCCAGTGGCGAATTCACCGGCCTGCTGAACGACATCACCTTCGCCTCCAAGGTGATCAGTCGTGAGGTGCGCAAGGCGGGCCTGGTCGATATTCTCGGCGACACCGGAGCCGAAAACGTGCAGGGCGAGGTGGTCCAGAAACTGGACGACTACGCCAACAATGTTTTTATGCGCTGTCTCGGCACCAAGGGCCAGGTCAGCATCATGGGCAGTGAAGAAGTGGCCGAGCCCATTTTTCCGGACACCAGTCAGGGTTCGGGCGCCTACATCGTGGTCTTTGATCCGTTGGATGGCAGCTCCAACATCGACGTCAACGTTTCGGTGGGCACCATCTTTGGCATCTGGAAGAAAAAAGGCCGGCTGGCCAATGTTGGTCCCGATGATGTTCTGCAACCAGGACGCGAACTGGTCGCCGCCGGCTACGTCATCTATGGCTCAAGCACCATGTTTGTCTACTCGGCCGGACACGGCGTGCACGGCTTCACCCTGGACCCGAGCATTGGCGAGTTCCTGCTCAGCCACGAGAACATCAAGACGCCCTTCAAGAGTTGCATCTATTCAGTGAACGAAGCTTACGAGCCTACGTGGAGCCCCGAGGTGCGTGAGGTGGTGCGCCAACTCAAGTACGGCCGCGACACCCAGTCGACCCGTAAGGATGCCCCCGGCGAAGGTGCCGGCATGACCGCGCGCTACATCGGTTCCCTGGTTTCGGATTTCCACCGCAACCTGCTCAAGGGCGGCGTCTACCTGTACCCGCCCACCATGGAAAAGGCTGAAGGCAAATTGCGCCTCATGTGCGAAGCCGCTCCCCTGGCCTACATCGTCGAGAACGCCGGCGGCTACGCCAGCGACGGGCAGCAGAGCATCCTCGACATCACGCCCACCACTTTGCACCAGCGCGTGCCGCTGTACATCGGTTGCCGCGATGATGTGTTGTGGATAGAGAAGATGATTGCCGAGGGCGATTCACCCATCTGATGCGACGGTCAGCATAAAAAAAAAGGGCGGCCCGAAGGTCGCCCTTTTTCTTTTGTCTCAGAACCAGACTAGACTTGAGGGTCCATCTGTTTCTGCAGGCCCTTGGTCTCTACCACCAGGCCCAAAGCTGAATTCTTGCAGCGAGGCCGGTG
>DAOVTU010000197.1 GCA_030632925.1 Candidatus Krumholzibacteriia bacterium
CGGCCAGCGATACACCCTGGGCATTGAGCACTGCGCGGTAGCTTTCCATGACCGACTCGGCGGGGAATGCCACCCGCCGGGCCCAGAAATCCTGAACGATCACGACACCGAATGTTTCGGTCATCCACCCCTGCCACACACTGTCCTCGTAGGAACCGGTCGTGACGGCGCCGCCATCGAGGGGAGTTTCCGGCTGCCGCAGAGGGCTTTCGCCAGTCAGGTAGTTGTAGTAGTCGTTCACCTGGTCATAGACCAGATCCTCGATCCAGGTGGCGTCCAATTCGCCCCAGCCGCCTTCGTTCCAGCGCGTGGCCATGTACTGGGTGGCGTGCTTGAATTCGTGGGCGGCCGTCACTTTGGCTGCGCCCGCCACCGTGCCCTCGGGGTCTTCATTGCCGGGGAACCCCACGTAGGTGTTGTGCATGACAATCCGGGTGGAGCCGCTCAAGGGACTGACGATGGTCGTGTAGCCGTAATACTGCATGCTCTCGAAGCTGATCGCGTAGGTGCCGGACTCCAGATGGGGCGCCGCAAAGGTCAGCGAATCGACCTCCACCGCCCAGGTCCAGTCGAAATACAGGCCGACATTTTCCACGTAGTCAGGAATGCCGTTGGCCGGATCCACATCATCAAGGGGAACCGCATTGGTACCGCTGGTGTCATAGGACAGGCTGAAGCGTCCGCTGGGGCTGAGGTGCACCATTTTGCCGGCCGTGGGCTGCAACCAGTTGTCGATCAGGGCCACGGTATCCTTGGACAGGCGGCTGCGGAGACTGTAATACTCGGCAATCAGGGGCGTGGCGCAACGGAGGGGCGAAAACCCGTCGACAGTGTAGCGGGGCGGCAGCTCTTCGGGGGCAAAACCGTATTGAAAACGGAGCAGCAGTGATTCTTCGGCTGACAAAAGACCGGCGGCCATATCTGCTTCAACCAGAGCCAGGAAAGCCTGCCCATCCTGCAAAACCGCCTGCTGACCGGCGCGGACCGGTGCTGTGCCAAACGGTCCAACCGTTAGCAACAGACAGAAGATGGCAAGCAAAGGCAAGGGGCGAAGAGCCATTCCGCAGGTTTTCCTTAACTGTAATCTGCAACCATAAAGGAGCGAAAGAAGCGCTATTATATCAAATTTGTGTTCGAATTGCATCAGTTATCCCACCTCAGGGCAAATCTGATTCAACTTGTGTCCTGCCAGCCCTTTAGAGTTGCCCATTGTGGCCTGATTCCTGCATCTTAGCGCAGGAACATGGCAGCGGAATATGAACCCTGCAACGACCGGTGAACCGGGAATGAAAAGTCCTGTCAAAACGTCACTTGCGGCATCTGGCCGTCTCATGGGCCCCCAAGGCCCCTGGGTGGCCCTTGCCCTGCTGTCTCTGCTGCTGTTCAGTCTCGGTTGCGGAGAACGCATTGAGCACGGAAATCTGACCGATACCGACCGCCCCCCGACCATACCCCATCCCACCGTGGACCGCGATCTCGATCTGCTGCGCTCCGGAGGCGTTCTGCGCGTCATTACCCGCTACAACTCCAGCAACTATTTCATCCACCGCGGCGGCCAGGCCGGTTTTGATTTTGAACTGATCAACCACTTTGCCCAGGCCCAGGGACTGTCCGTCGAAGTTATCGTGCCCAAGAACGACGAAGACATGATCTCTCTGCTGAATGACGGCCGAGGCGATGTGATCTGTGCCGGACTGGTGCCCCATCCTTCCCTGGAACGGTGGGTTGTCGCCACGCGCCCCACCAATTTTGTGCACAAGGTCGTGGTCCTGCCCGCAAATTCACCCCGGGACGACAACCTGGAATCCCTATCCGGCCTGACCTTGACCATCCCGGCCGAAGACGGATTCCGGAACGAGTTGCTGGCCCTCAAGGACGAACAGCGCCTGCGCTTCTTTGTCTCCACCGGTCGACCCGGCGCCGACCCCGAAGAATTACTCGCCATGGTCGCCCACGGCCAGATCGAAGCCGTGGTCGTGGACGACATCATTGCCCGCGCGGCGATGATGCACATGGACAACCTGAAAACCGGGCCCATCCTGAGCGCCAGCCAACCCACGGCGTGGTACGTGCGCGAAAACTGTCCCGAATTGAAAAGCGCGCTGAACAAATACCTGCACGAAAACTTCTGGGTCGACCAGGATGGCCTCAGCCGCCGCAGCCAAACCTACGGCATCATCTATGACCGCTATTTTGAAAACCCGCTGACGGTGCGCGGTTTCCAGCAGGCCGCCTACCGGCCGGACAAAAGCGGCTCCCTTTCGATTTACGATGACCTGATCCGCAACCGGGCCGAGGCCGCCGGCTTCGACTGGCGCCTGGTCGCCGCCCAGATCTACCAGGAATCGCGCTTCTTTCCCGAGGCTCGCAGCCGGGCCGACGCCCGTGGACTGATGCAGGTGATGCCCCAGTTCGCCGGCGCCCAACGCGACAGTCTGTTTATTCCGGAAGCCAATCTCACGGCGGGCCTGCGCATGCTCAGGGGCACCTGGCGCAGCTATGCCTACCTCGATTCCCTGGACCGCCTGCGCTTCACTCTGGCCGAATACCACGCCGGCCACGGGCATGTCACCGACGCCCGGCGTCTGGCCATCGAAATGGGCCGCAACCCCAACCGCTGGGAAGGCGCCCTGGCCGTGACGCTGCCCCGGTTGATGGAACGCAAACACTTCAGCACCACCCGCCACGGGTTCTACGGCGGGGGCAAAACGGTCAGCTATGTCGAAGAAATATTGAACCGGTACCGGATGTACATGCGGCTGGTGAAACGCTATCCGGCCGGGCCGCTGGATCAGTTTGCAGATGACCTGACCAACAGCGACGACGCGGACCTGAGCGCTCTGCCGGATTTGGCCATTTTGCCGGATCCGAAATAATTCCGTGGGCTGAAATCAGATGACACTTATCAAATAACGATGCGGATTTCCGGCTGGCTGGCCAGGGACGAAAAGATGCTGTTGCGCTCGGCTTCGTCCAGCACCATGAGGTTCAAACGGAGACTGATGTACTTGCCACCATCGCTGGTGCGGCTGGTGCCCAATTCGAATTCCCGATCCCCGCTGGCTTCATTCAGGGCCTTATTGAGGCTGACCTGCACCGCGACGCGCATTTTATCTTCACTGGTCCCGATGATTTTGAAATCCCAGGGACAGGGGTATTCGATTATCAGTTTCTCGTTCTTCTCGTTGCTCATGGTTGCTCTCTGGGGGATGTTTTCGGGTCGGGTCGAGTTGATGTCCGCACAATGTGCGCACAGGTGACGATTTCGGCAACCCCTGGCGAACATTCATTGGATCATTGCTCCCTTGTCTTTGCTCCCTTGCCCGCCTGTGTTAAGTTGCTCGCATCCACCAGCCTGACTAAGGGGTCGCTATCGTGTATCGCAATTTTCGACTGCAGCGCAGGGCCTTTTTGGGCGGCATTTTATTGCTGGCCACCACTGTGGCCACCATCCTGGCCATTGCTCCTGCCCACGCCACCACAGCTCGCCAGTTCAGCCTCGGCGGAGGCGACTTCCTCGAAGACGACCACAATGTGCAGCGCTGGTACGGCAGCCTCGGCGATTACCCCAACCTGCTGACCATTGAGGCGGGCCATTTTACCCTGCCCGAAGGCTGGCACGACGACAATGGCCACCGCGTTTCGGGCCCGGGCATCGGCGCCCATCTGGCCCTGGACGAGGCCGGTCGCTGGGGCACGGCCGCTATCTTTCTCAACGGCCAGAGTGACGACGTGGACCCCGGCAGCCTGGCCCGCGACCGGATGGGCACCACCGGGTCGGCCATGTGGACCAGGCGCTTTGGCTCCCTGCAGCCCACGCTCATGTTCCGCCACGGCAGCGATGAAGGTGAAGTGGTCATCAATCAGGGCATTGACGACTCGCTGGTCCGCAGCTGGGATCGCGCCCGCACGGAATTTGGCTTTGGTCTGCGCTGGGACCTGTCCGAAGGAGTCTATTTTGACCTCGCCGGTGAAGTGCGCCGCCACCGCGAACAAACGACCGTGGCCGACACCATGGCGGCCGTGACGGTGGTCGGCCCCGAATTCACTTCCAGTGGCAGTTACGGCCTGCGCTCGCGGGCCTTTGTACGCCTCGGCCCGACCACAGCCCTGGTGCCGTTGATCGAGTTCCTCCACGAAGACCGGCCCCTGGCTGCCCAATCGCCCCAAGTGGGCCTGCAACTCGACGGTTACCTGCTCAAGCTGGGCACCGGCCTGAACTGGTATCCGAATCCCGACAATTTTCTGGTCCTGAGCTTCGACTATCTTCATGGCGAGGCCGATTTTCGGTCCGTACCCACCAGCGGCGAGCCTGTTTTTGAAGACAGCAGCCGCTGGGATTCCGCATCTTTCACCCTGGGCATTGAGTCGCGCTTTGCCTACTGGCTGACCTTCCGCGGCTCGATCCGCTACGAACCGGTGGAACTGTCGGTCCTGAATCCGGTTGATCTGCAGGACTTCGCCACCTTCATGGTCAACTTCGGCGCGGCCGTGCAACTGGGCGACTACGACCTGGATTTGGCGGTGACCGACCAGGAACCGCGTTCGGTGGTGGGATACTATGGACACTCGTTGTTCGACAACCCGGCCACGTGGGTGACGGCGAGTTTTCGGAAGACTTTTTAAAGGCAAGTGTGGGGTGAATGATGAGTATTCATCGGTTTTGTTGCCCTGATAGTTTTTGCGGAAGTCACCATGGATTGGCCTTCCGACTGACCGGAATTGACTGATAACCGGGAATTCCCCTTTTTCATGGACCCGCGGCCGCCCGACCCCGTGGAGCCTCGCTGCAAAGACCGTGTAAACGGATGCCCTACCCCGTCCGTCCTCAGGTATGAAAGCGAGGAGGACCAGATGTTTGAACAGAGTTATGAGAAACCGGATCTGCAACAGGATCTGAAATTGGCACAGCAGGCCAGCGCCGGCGATGAAAACGCCTGGCGTCAAATTTATGACCAGACCCACGCCCGTCTTTTCAACTTTCTTTGCTACCAGACCGGTGACCGCGATGTCGCGCGGGATCTCCTGCAGGAGACCTACGTCGTGGCGTTCACCCGTCTGGACACCTTTCGCGGCCAAGGCTCATTGATGGGCTGGCTGCGCAAGGTGGCGCTCAGAAAGTGCCTGGACTGGCGGCGGCAGGTTGCCCTGCGCGTGCGCAAGATGGCGGCTCTGGCCCGCGACATCTCCCCCCTTGTTTCAGCCGGCGTGCAGGAGACGTTCCCCGGCCTTGGCGATGGAATACAGGCGGCGTTGGATCGCCTGTCGTCAAGGCAACGGGCCGCGATTCTCCTGCGCGAATTGGAGGACCAGCCCTTTGCTGCCATAGCCGACACCCTCGGTTGCAGCGAAGCCACGGCAAGGGTCCATCACCACCGGGCGTGCCGCAATCTCAGGCAGTGGCTTGAGCAGGGCGACGACCTCGTCTTTGGCGGCAACGCGGGAGGAATGTCATGAAACGCAACCTGAACCAGAACCAGTACCAATTGAACGATCACGAACGGGAGAACCTGTGGCACGACATCCGGCGCGAAACCGTCGGTCCGGCCAACTCCCACAACCAGCAAGGGGCACTGCGGCCGAGCCTGGCAGTGACCGCTGTCCTGGCTGTTGTCACCTTGAGTGTGGCCTGGCACATGGGCAGCCAGCAGATCGGGCAAAAAAGCCTGGTCCTGGACCCGGCCCGGATGGAAGTCCTCGCGCTCAACGAAGAGTCGGGTGAGCCGAGCCGGTTCGAAATGAAACAAGTGCGGTCGGTGGCGGCTGTAGCTCCGGCGCCGCCGGTTCTGACCGGACGAGTTGTGGACCGGGAAACTGGCGAGGCCCTGGCCTATGCCAACGTCATGATTCGCGGCACGACCCGCGGAGTGATGACCGACTCGCTGGGTTATTTCCGCTTCGAGAATATGCCTGCCGGGCAGGATATTGAGTTGATGGTGAAGATGCTCAGCTATGAACCAGTGGAAATTGCGTTGAACACACCGATCTACGGCGCGATGAAGCAGGACGTGGACCTCGAACCGATCATCACCGAGACCCTGCAGTCTTTTGACGTCGAAGGGGGCGAGTACATGATCGAGACGTCCAGTGCACTCCGGCAAAACGTTGTCAGTTCCGAAACATTCGAGAAGTACGCCATCGATTCGGTTGAGGACGCCAAAAACAAGAAAGCTGGAGTCGTCATGCGTGCCGGTGAACTGTAGGTCCGCGGCCGGCGGTCAGCCGAACGGAAGATCCCGATCGATGGCGTCGTGGCGCCCGCCCCCCCGGCCGGCTCAGTGATCCGCGGCACGACTCCGCCCAACGGC
>DAOVTU010000110.1 GCA_030632925.1 Candidatus Krumholzibacteriia bacterium
GACCCGAGTCTGATCCCGGCGTCGATCACTGAAAAGCTCAAGGATGTGGGCCTGTGGGACATGGATCCGTTGAATCTCTACCGCATCACCTGGCGCAACGACCCCGCCAGCGGCCTGTTCAATGACGGCAATTTCGTGGAGTTTCCTTCCGAGTTGACCGGTGTCGACGCCCGCATCGTCGGTGTCGTGGGCAAGTATTTCCCCACCGGCGCCCACAAGGTCGGCGCGGCCTTTGGCTGCCTCGTACCGCGCCTGGTGACCGGCCAGTTTGACCCCACCACCCAGAAGGCCGTCTGGCCGAGCACGGGCAATTTCTGCCGCGGCGGCGCCTTCGACTCGGCGCTGTTGGGTTGCGAATCGGTAGCCATCCTGCCTGAAGAAATGAGCCAGGAGCGCTTCGACTGGTTGAAAAATGTGGCCAGCGAAGTGATCGCCACGCCGGGTTGCGAGTCGAACGTGAAGGAAATCTACGACAAATGTTGGGAGATCAAGCGCACCCGTCCCGAGTGTGTGGTGTTCAACCAGTTCGAGGAATTCGGCAATCCCATCTGGCACTATCACGTGACCGGGTCTGCGGTGCAGCAGATCTACGAGCAGGTCGCAGGCCCGGACCAGCGCCTGGCGGCCTGGGTTTCTTCGACCGGATCGGCCGGCACCATCGCCGCCGGTGATTACCTCAAGACCATCCACCGTGACGTGATCATCACGGCGGTCGAAGCGTTGCAGTGCCCCACCTTGTATTCCTGTGGCTTTGGTGGCCACCGCATCGAAGGCATCGGCGACAAGCACGTACCCTGGGTGCACAACGTGCGCAATACCGACATGGTCAGTGCCGTGGACGACGAGCAGTGCATGAGCCTGTTGCGCCTGTTCAACGAAGAAGCCGGCCAGGCCCGCCTGACCGAATTGGGTGTCAGCCAGGATTTGGTGGATCAACTGCCGTTGCTGGGCATTTCTTCCATCTGCAACCTGATCTCGGCCATCAAGACTGCCCGCCACTACGAGATGGACGGCCGCGATGTCATCCTGCTGCCGATGACCGACTCGGCCGAACTGTACGCCTCGCGCCTGCCGGAAATGAACGCCGCCCACGGTGCCTACGACCGGGACCAGGCCAGCTTTGATCACGCCCGCTGGTTGGCCGGCGCCACCACCGACTACCTGCGCGAGTTGAATTACCACGACCGCAAGACGCTGCACAACTTCAAGTACTTCACCTGGGTGGAGCAGCAGGGCCGCACGGTTGAAGAATTGCGTCAGCTGTGGGATCGGGATTTCTGGACCGAGGTCTTCGACTCGGCTACGGATTGGGATGTCCGGATCAACGAGTTCAACGAAAGAATCGGCCTGCTCTAGGGACAGGCCGATCCTTCTGACTGCTCGATTGCGGCGGAGGTTACATGCCCGCGCCGGCCACCTTGTTGGCCTTGGCTTCGCGAGCTTCAGCCCGGCTGGCAACACTGGCGTCTTCGCCCGCAGGCGGCGTGGCCTGCAGTTGAGCGAAGGACATGCCGGCGTCCCGCTGGGCCATCACTTCGTGCATCGAGTAGTCGTATTCCTTGGTCACGAATTGCAGATTCACCAGGTCGATGATCTCTGCATCGGTGAGCCGAATCTGGAACCAGTTCTTCTTCGGCAGTGACTGGAACTTGTGATAGATGGGTCCGTAAATATCACTGTGGACATAGCCGGACACCGGCGTGTAGAACACTTCGGGGCTCACGTTGCGCGTGCGCGTCAGAGCCGCCCAGTTGTCGCCGCGGGCGCGCATCGAGGCGACCGTCACGGCATCCAGTTTTGAATGCTTGCTGACGAGAAACACCACAGGCACTTCGTCGTCGGGAATCCCCACCCACCGGACTTCTTCCAGCACATCCTGGCTGACCTTAAAATGGTCACACACAGCCTGGTCAAAGTTTGCAGGACCGGCCGCCACGGCCACAGTCCCGCTCATCACAACAGTCAAAACGATCAATCCGGCGAACAGAGATTTCTTCATGAGCAGCTCCTTCAAAGGGTGGTGTTAACGAAAACCTATTTTCGATCACCAGGGAGCACTCTTTAGCAGTTTTTAGTGGTTTTACTCATAAATTCCCACCATTTATCTTCATTTTTTTGATATTTTAATTGTTTTCAAAGATTTAGCGAATTGATAGCATACAGGTTCAATCAGGGCCCGATCGGCTCAAAAAGCAGGTACTCGAAGTCCCCGCCGTGGGGATCGTGGCAGTTCACGCAGTCGTCCAGATCGTATCCCTCATGGCCGCTCAGGAAATCTTCATCCTCCAGATCATGGCATCCCGCACACAATTCTGCCGTATCGAGGCCCTCGGCTGGACGGTGAGGATTGTGGCACTCCAGGCACTCTTCCACCGGCTCGTGGGGATACTCCGCGGCGATGGCTTCGGCCTGGTCGTCATGGCATTCGAGACAAAGGGCGGGCGGCACGGCGGACAGCAAACTCGGCTGGGCAGAATAGTGACCGGCGTGGCAGTTCTCGCACGAACGGTCACCGTCGGCAGTGTGAAAATATTCAACCTCATCAGCCTCCACGATGTCGTCGTGGCAGGCCAAACAGACATAGGCCGTGGGCAGCACCAGATTCGCCGTAAAAGTTGTGCCGTGGGGATCGTGGCACTCCATGCATTCATTCTCTTCATAGGGCGGATGCACCGATTCGTACTCGCTGACATCCTCTTCATGGCAACCCAGGCACAGGTCGACAGCAGATTCGATCATGTTGCCCGGCAATTCCGATCCGTGGGGTCCGTGGCAGGCCAGGCAGCTTTCGTCCTCGGACAAAGGATCGTGCAAATCCTCGAGCGCCATGTCCACCACATCAAAGTGACAGGCCACACACACATCGAATACCGTACCAGCCAATTCCATGCGCTGCTCAAAGCCGTGAAAGACATGGCAGAGCTCGCACTCCTGCTGGACAAAGGGCTCGTGGGGAACGGCCAGGCTCAGTTCCTCGAACATCTCCGGATGGCACTCCAGGCAGTTCTTGTCCGCATCGGCAGTCTCGGCGGCCCCTACGAATGCGCACCAGAGGAGCACCAAACCGGCCACCACGAAATTGCTCGCGATTTTTTTAGTCCTGGGCGAAACCATGGGTCCTAGGGACTTTTCGTCTGCCGAGAAAACTCGTCAGCCGCAAAGTCCGGGTTGAAATCCACTTGCTGCAAAAGGATGTGTCCGAGATCCATGCCCAGGGAAATATGCGTCACCTTGTGGGGAAAGACAATGCCTTCGACTGTCTTGAAGTCCGCAAACTCGTTGACGTAAATGATGTCGCTTTCGTCTTCCTGGGGCAAAAGCCCCGCCACGTTGCGGATCAGGTGTTTGTCTCGGTCGACACCCAGGACCACCAGCATCGAATCGTTTTTGGAAAAGAAGAAATAGTCCAGATTTTCATCTTCGCCGGCGCCATAACGGATGTCGTCGAAGTGTTCGAGCTCGCCGGCCAGAGGCATCGTCAGCGTCAGGTAGCTGAACAGCTCGGCCCGGTAACGAAAATCGTCCATCTCCTTGGCCTGATCACCGTTGGCCACCCAGCACTTTTGCCCGTCGATCATGCGCTCATTGTCGCCCCTGGTCACGTTGTACCGCCGGCCACGGGCAAAGGATTTCACGACACCGGGCGTTTCGGCCCCACGATCACCGGGCCTGGCGTAGGTCAAGCGCGCGCCGTTGACGGCCGCCAAGGCGTCACGGCCACCGTACGCAGCCAGGCAATCCTCAAACAGCTTCTGCCCCGCCGCCGATTCGGCCAGGCTGCCGGCGGCAGCAAACTGTCCACGGTAATCCACCTTCGGCGAGGTCTGCGCGTGGTGGTATTTCTGCATGGTGTCTTCGGCCAAGGCTGCGCCCGGCAGGACAATCATGCCCACCACCAACGCCGCCGCCAATAGCACCAACAGCGCCGCATCCCTGGCCACAGCCATCCTCGAGACATTCCTGGAATCCGTCATGCCGTCGTCCTTCCTTATCGTTGTTTCGGGTCCGGATTTGCCAACAAGGGCAAGGTCACTCTTTGCTCCATGGCTGCCTGCAGGGCCGCCACGGCCGAGGCCAGGTCACCGGCCTCCTGAAACTGTTTGCCCACCATCACCAGGGCGGCGGGATCACGCGGGTTCAACTCCAACACCGCCGCCAGATACTCCGCGGCAGCCGCCTGGTCACCGGCCCGCACCTTCAAGCGGGCCAAATCGAGCAATACCGGCGTGTAAGTATCGTCCAGGCGCAGGGCATGGTTCAGTGCCGCGCCGGCCTGTTCATCAGCCTCCAGCCCCAGACAGGCCCGCCCCAGCCCGGCCCACGCCGAAACCCGGGTGCTGTCCAACTCTGTGGCCCTTGTAAAAGCGTCCACGGCGGCGCTCCATTCTTCCTGCACCAACATGATTTCGCCTCGCAAACCATGGGGCGCGCCAAACAACGAATCGGCCGCAACGGCCTTCTCCAAATTGCGCAGGGCCCGATCGTACTTGCCTTTGTTGGACAACTGCAGCGCCAAATTGTGGTAGCGGGTCGCCTTTTTCACCGCTTGGTAAACCGGCTTTTTTGCCACCGCTGCGGTCGGCGCCGACAGGCCCAACAATTCTTCAATGCTGTCGATCAGGCGGTCCCGGATGGGAAACGAATAGCCGGACGGGCCGTAGCTCAGCCTGCCCTCGGTATCGACCAGGGCCAGTGACGGCACCGCGATCACGCCGTACGAATAGAACAATTCCAGCCCCTGATCAATGACCACCGGGAAAGGCAGTTCCATCTCATTGACCACCTGCTTGACCTGTTTGTGCACCGTGGGGGTGACGTTTTGACCATCAACATTGACGGCATAGACCTGGATTCCCTGCTCCCCGTAACGGGCCTGGACATCCTTCAGGTCGCGCATCATTTCCAGGGAACGGGGCGACCAGGTGGCCCAAAAAACCACCAATGAAACCTGGCCGTCTTCCTGGCCGGGCTTCCACTCCACTTTTTCCCCGGTGACCAGATCCTGACCTTTGAGGGCACTGGGCACCATGCCTTCGTGCAAGTATTTGAACGCCGCCGAGGCCGAGCCCATGGACAAGACCCAGAGCACGACCAGGACCGGGATCAGTCGCCTGCTGAGTTTCGAGGAACAGCTGAGTTTTGAGGACCTGCTGATTTTTGAGGAACAGCACATTTTCATCGCCCCTCACCTCCGCCGGTGACCATCACGTTCTCCCAAATCCTCAAGGCCGACAGGGAATCACCGCGGGCCAACGCCACCAGACCCAGCACGTAGGCCGCATCGGGATCTGTCGGGCGCAGAGTGAGCACCTCTTGGGCCAAGGCCTCGGCTTCGGCCAACTCGCCGGCCTCGACCTGCACCCGCGCCAGCAACAACTTCAACCGCCGGGACATCGGCGCCTGGGCCACGCCGGCGCGCAGGCTTTCGGCGGCCGCCGAAGTATCGGCTTCCGAGAGATGAATCAGGCCCAAAAAATAATAGACATCCGGATTGGCCGGATCCGCCATCAACACCGAATCGAGATAGGCCCGGGCCACCTCGTTTTCCCCGGCGGCAAACGAGTCGAGGGCCTGGGCCATCAGATGGCGGATGTGCTTGCGCTCGGCACGGCGTTCCAACTTCTGTTCATCTGGCGGGTCTGCGGCAAAGACAGAACCAGCCACCATCAGGCCCAGCCCAACCACGATCAACAACCGCCATGCCACCTGCCGGGCCATCAACGCTTGTACTCCTTGGGCGCATGACAGCCCACCTGACACGAGCCGCCCTGCTCGGTCTTGGTGTACGTCACTGGCAAGTCCCAACTGATGGAACCGTAGGGCACCGAGACCCGAATGTGTTTTTCCTGATTCGAAGCATGCACCTGATGACAGGCTTTGCACGAACGCCCCTTCACTTCCTTGTTCACATGCAGGTAGTGCAGGTTGCGCTTGCCGTCCCGGAAATCAGTCAGGGTCTTGGTCTCGGCCTCCATGGCGATCTGGTGGTTGTGGCACTCGAAGCAGAGGGCGAATTTTTCTTCGGCGTACGAGGTGTAGAATTCTTCCGGGAAATCCTTGCGCAGGATCATGTGGTTTTCGCTGCCGTGGGGATTATGACAGGCGTTGCAATCGCCGTCCTCGACCGGGCCGTGCTTGAACTCCTGCTCCGAAACGTACTGCGCCAGATCATCATGGCAGCTGAAGCACAGGTCTTCGGCGGGCATGGGAAAAAGGCGGGGATATTCCGAGCCGTGCACATCGTGGCACTCGCCACACTCGCCTTCGGCCACCGGCGGGTGCTGGTGGGTGGCTGTCGTGGCGCCGGCCAGATCCGGATGGCATTTGAAGCACAGGGCCGGTTCTTCATCGTTCAGCAAATTGGCCGCTTCACTGGCGTGGGGCTGGTGGCAATTGGTGCAACCCTCGGTGACCGGCGCGTGCTGGTGACGGCGGTCAAGCACCTCTTCCTTCTCTTCGTGGCAGGTCAGGCAGATGCGCTCAGGGGCGGCCAGCAACTGGTTCGGATAGGCCGAGGCGTGGGGATCGTGGCAGGCCGTGCAGTCGCCGCTGACCACGGGGCCGTGCACCGTATGGCCTTCGAAATCCACCTTGTCGTGGCAGTCGAAACACAACTGGCTCGGGTCGGTCTTCAAGGTGAAGCGGTATTCCGACTGGTGCGGGTCGTGGCAGTCGGTGCAGTCGCCGTCGCCCACCGACAGGTGGATATTTTCCTCGAGCATCAGGTCACGGCTGTCTTCGTGGCAGGCGAAACACAATTCTTCGCGTTCGGCGGGGAAGGAAAACTGGTGGTCTTCACCTTCGAGGGCCACGTGACAAACATGGCACGCCCCCACGCCCACCGGGCCGTGCACCCATTTGGCCTGGCCCATGGTGCTGTGGCAATCGGTAGTCACGCACCCGGTTTCCTGGGCCCATCCCGGCCCCGCCGCCACAGTCAGAACAACCAAGGCCACGGCCACGATATTTTTTCGCATGAAACTCATGAAGACTCTTCCGTTGTCCCTGTAACAGAGTTGCTCAAGTCATCACCCAGGACCGCCACCCAAACCCTTTTGCGAGCCGTCAGGCCCGAAACCACGATCAGGACCACCATCAACAAGGCGCCGGTGTAGACCCACGCGGGCACCACCACAGGCTCGCTGCTGGCATAGGAGTGCAGTCCCGACAGAAAATAATTCACTCCAAAAAATGTCATAACCACGCAGGCGATGCCCGCAAAACTGCCCGCCGCCAAATTCCAGGGGTTGCGAATGCCGGGAATGATCCTGATATGCGAGACCACGATGTAGGCCAGGATGGTCACCAGGCTCCAGGTCTCCTTGGGATCCCAGCCCCAGTAGCGCCCCCACGATTCGTTGGCCCAGACGCCGCCCAGCAACGTGCCGATCGTCAGCAGTCCCAGGCCCAGGATGATCACTTCAAACAGCAGCTTGTCCAATTGCCGGATGCTGTCGCGCAGGGCCAGCCGACCGGGCCGCTTGAACAGGTAGAGCATCAACATCAGTGCGCCCATCAGCGCGCCCAGACCCAACACCCCATAACTGGCCGTGATCACCGTCACGTGGATGTTGAGCCAGTAGGAATTCAGCACCGGCACCAGCAGCCCGATGGCCGGATCAAAAAACGACATCATCGCAATACCCAGCACCACGAAAGTCAGCAGCGCGCTGAGGCCCGACAGCACCGCGCGGCGATTGCGGAATTCGAGCACCACGCCGGTCAAGGCAATGATCAGGCTGATGAAGATCAGCGATTCGTAACCGTTGCTCAGGGGCGCCCGGCCCGAAGCCAGCCAGCGCATGACGTAGGCCACCAGATGCAGGACGGTCGTGGCGCAGAAAATGGCAAAACCGGGGACAAACAAGGGGTTCAACCAGTTATAGGCCCGTCCATCGCGCTTGATCAAGCCGATAAAGTAGGCCGTCATCAAGGCCAGCGAGGCCAGCAGGTAGCCCCACAGGAGGCGGCTAA
>DAOVTU010000087.1 GCA_030632925.1 Candidatus Krumholzibacteriia bacterium
CCACGGGGGTGAGAGGTTGCACACCAAAACCCCGCTCGATCAACTCACGGTTTGTAAATTCCTGGTAGATTGAGCGACCAGCCTTCAGATCATCGAGTGTGAAAAAAGGCAGATCGCCTGCCAAATTAGATACCGTGGTCGCCGAGAACATGAGTTGACGCTCCCGGGACAGATCGAAGAACCGGGGCCGGAATGCATTGAGAAAACGGGCCTTCAACCCTCCCTGGGTAATCTTCTTCAACAGGGAATGCTCCAGCAGGATTTCCCGCAGCTTCTCATTGGGAAAACCCGTCAAATGCTTCCCCAAGGCCCCTTGGCCGCTGATTCCCGACAAAAGCGTCGTCTGGCCGGTGGCGCTTTGGGGCACTCCGGGAACATCCAGCACCGCGTCGATGGGCCTGGCCCAGCCGCCGCCGGCCACCGAAACCGCCTCGCCGGAGGCAGAAACGGGCAGCCGGAACAACTCGCCGCCATAAGTATACTGGGGATTGGTTGCCGGATCCGGTGGGCCCCAGCCCAGGCCGTCAATAAAGACTAAAAAAGTGCGTGGGCTCATGGTGCTCCGTCAGATTGGTGCCAAAAGCTTAAAAAGACACATTGAACCCTAAGATATACCGGCAGTACAATGACTGCGCAATAACCAGTCCATATCTCCAGACATTTGCGAGCCTGATCTTTCACTCGCAGGAGCATTTTGTGAGCCTACGCCTCCACGCCACAATCACACCCTTGGTCTTCTTCCTGTGTGGGGTGGTCGGCACCGGACTTCTCTACCAGACGATCGAAGCCAACGAACGCCAGCGGATGCGGCTGGAATCGGAAATCACCGCCGAGCAGGTTCGCCTGCGCCTGGAAGCCTGGATTGATGCCCGTACGGCGCTGGTGGAGCACCTCGGCCACCAACAATTCCACGATGCAGAGGATATAGAGCAGAATTTTCGCCGGCATGCCCTGCCCTTTGTCGAGTCCTACCCTGGCATCCTGGCCCTGAACTACATCGACAGTTTGTGGGTCATTCGAATGGTCGTGCCAGCCGCGGACAACGCTCAGGCCCTGAACAAGGATCTGCACAACCACCCCAGCCCGGGTGTCGTGGCCGCCTTGGGAAGATCCGAATCATCCCGGATTCTCACGCGCACATCCACCATCGAGTTGTTGCAGGGTGGCAAGGGCTTTGCCACCTACCGCCCCTTGATAGACCGCCAGGGCCAGATGCATGGCTTCGTCAACGGCGTGTTCCGGGTCCAGCAATTGATCGAAGCCTGCCTGTATGAAGAGGTGTTGCACGAGCGATTCGCGCTCCGCCTGGTTGACCGTGACGGCGACATTGCCTATGCCAACCAAACCTCTGGCGACTTAGGGAATAAGAACAACCTGATCGTCATTCCAGTGAGGATTGTCGACAAGAGCTGGAACCTGCAATTGGCCCCCACTCCAGAATATTTGGCCACGACTGGCACTTCCGCCGACGAAATCATGGCTGGGCTGGGTCTACTTCTATTCGCCGGGCTGGCCTTTGTATTGAACCTGCTCCTGACCCGCCAGGAGGACCTGCGCCAGAGCCAGGAAAAATACCGCCTGTTGGTCGAGAACCAAATCGACCTGGTGGTCAAACTCGACGCAGAGGGCAACTTCCTGTACGCCAGTCCCAGCTACTGCGAAGCGTTCGAGATTCAGGAAAAAGATTTGCTGGGCACAAATTTCGAAGTCCTGGTGCACCCCGAAGACCGGGAGAAAACCCGGGCCGCTCTGGCTGAGTTGGCCCAACCTCCGCACCGGTCCTACAACGAGCAGCGGTCGGTGACAAAAACCGGGATCATCTGGCAGGCCTGGACCAATGCCGCGGTCCTGGACCACGAAGGCAAACTGGAAGCGGTCACCGCGGTGGGGCGCGACATCACGCGGCGTCGCGAATTGGAAGACCAACTGTCGCTGTCTCGCAAGATGCAGGCCGTGGGTCAGTTGGCCGGCGGCATCGCCCACGACTTCAACAATCTGTTGCAGTCCATGCTGGGCAATCTGCAGTTCGTCGAACAGGACATGCAGCCCACGGGCCAGACCGCCGACGACCTCAAGGAAATCGAAAACGGTATTGGCCGGGCCATGGGCCTGACCCGCCAGTTGCTGACCTTCAGCCGCAAACAGGAATTGCAGCCCAAACTCGAAGACCTCAACACCGTGGTCGACAATACACTGAAACAGATCCGGAGTACCCTGCGGTCGGCCATCTCGGTGGAATTTGAAGCCGCAGACCGGGATATCCCGGTCCGCATCGACCGCGGCCAGGTTGAACAAATCGTGCAGAACCTCTGCGAAAACGCCACCGATGCCATCGCCTCATCGGGCTCAATAACCTTGAGCACGACCACCCGCGCCCTCGATGAAGAATTTTGTGAGAAACACCCTCACCTGCAGGCAGGAGACTATGCGGTTCTGAGCGTGAAGGATGATGGCCACGGCATGCCTCCCGAAGTGCTCGAGCGCGCCTTCGAACCTTTCTACACCACCCGTGAAGTCGGCGCCGGAACCGGATTGGGCCTGGCCACTATTTATGGCATCGTCCAACAACACCACGGCACCATCCTGGCCACCAGTGAGGTGAACAAAGGCAGTTGTTTCACGGTATACCTGCCGCTGGAAATGGGAAGCGGAGACGAGAAGCCCGCAGCGAAGGCCAAACCTGGCACCGGCAACATGGAACTCATCCTGCTGGCCGAAGACGACGCCAGCGTTCGGGAGTTGGCAGTTCGAGTGCTGGAAAAATCCAACTACAAGGTTCTGGTGGCTGAGGACGGTCAACAGGCCATCGACGTTTTCACCGCCAACCAGGACGAAGTTGACCTGGTCATGCTGGACATGATCATGCCCAACGTTGACGGACGTGAAGCCCGCAACGCCATCGTGGCCCTGCGGCCAAACGTGCCGGTGCTTTTCGCCTCGGGCTATGACCCGACGACACTGGAGGGCGAAGGCCTGCCCACCGATCTCCAGAACACCCTGATGAAGCCCTACGGCATCACCGATCTGTTGCACAAGGTGCGGCAAATCCTGGATCAGGACCAACTACCCCAATAGGCCATTGCTCAGAGCCAGTGCCAGCAGGGCCGAAAAATAGACCAGAGGGAAGGCCCAGCGGCAGACGCGATCGATCTTCAATTTGCGTTCCGGGTTCGTCACCGTCAGACCATCGACCAACAGGCTTTCAACCATCGTCGCGGCAATCATCAACACCGACAGGATCATCACCTTGTCCGCCACCGTCAGGTAACTGACCTTGGGCAGCGCCGAAGTGGTCACGAACTGGTAGGCGATGACCGTCAAAATCCCGCCACTGGAAACGCCCGCCCGGCGCCCCAGCCTTTCGCCGCTCATCCAGAATACGACCCAGGTCAGTGAGACGATGATCAATACGGTCAGGAAGATTTTCCAAAGATAGAATCCGGAGTCGCGCGTGACACTGATCTCGAAATTGAGATTTGAAAACGGAACAATATCGCGTACTCGGGTCGTTTCGTACTGGCTGGTCGACAACCCTTCGACTTCCCATTCGGTCAAAGCGTAAAGCTTTTCATAGCCGGTGTGTTTTTCGTCCAGGACCAGTTTCACTTCTTCGTGGTTCCAGGGAAAACTTTCCAATTCCACAGGCAGAATCTGGGAATCGAAGGGAAATCTCCGGTAGTCCAACTGGGCCCGCAAAGTGGCAGTGACCCGGGCAGTCAATTCGGCCAGTCCATCGGGGTGCACCACCAGTTTTTGACCGCCGGACGAGAACTGCCCCACCGGGTTGGTGGGGTAGATCTGGGCGCTCCAGAGGTCCTTGCGCCGCTCGGTGACTTCCGCTCCGGAATAGACCTGCAATTCAGCGCCTTCGGCCTCGGCATCAAAGGCCAGTTCCGCATCCCGCCAGGAGACAAAGACGTCCATCTCCACGGTGAACGCATTGCGGGTCTCGTCAACGCTGGTGATGTCGACAAGATACATGCCGACGGACACTTCGCGTGGAGTGGCGGTTTCGGCGGAGACCGAGTGGGCCGCAGCGAACATGAGCAGACCGATCAAGAGTGCATGGCGCATCCGAAATTTCCCCTTAGATGGCAGGCGGCGCGAGGCCGAGTTTTTGCGAAAAAATAAAGGCAATCGAGTAGGCGCGTTCTTTCAACATCTTCGCATTGGGCCCCTCAAAGAGAGCGTCCAGGGTTGAACAAAACGTTTCGTACCAGATCTCGAAGTGTTCCGTGGTCAAATCCAGCGGGATGTGGCGCTCAAAAGGAGAACCGCTGTAACGCCCGCCACCGAAAATCATGTTGCCCCAAAAAGCCACGACCCGCGGCATGTGGGCCTGCATGTCGATGCCCTCGAAAACCGGCGCCGCCGTGGGATTGGCCAGCAGCACGGCGTAAAAGTCTTCCATGAATTTGGTGATGTCTTCAGTTGTTTTCAGGTCCGTCATATTATCTTTCTCGTTTTAAAAGCTGGGCAGTGTTCCCGGACGCAAGGCTCCGCCAAGATATCAGCGGTTGAACATCACGCCAACACCAACCCGATTGACCGACCGATTATAGTCGGCCAAGTTTTCCCCGTACCCACTGGATCCATTGATCACCAGCCACGTGTTTTCGAAGGACAAAAGCGGCACGCTCCACTTCAAACTGACCAAACCCTTGTCCGTGCCGATATGTCCGCGCACCAACAGATGCACCCTACTGCGATTTGGAAATTGGTAGTACAGGTGAATGTCGCTCCAGCCCAAAAAATCGGTGATGTCCGGATTGTCATCTCCCTCGCCGGATTCAGGTGTCTCTTTGGCGCTCTCCGGAATCCGGTAGCGCAGCTTCACGTAGGCCAGCCAGTGCTTGCCTTGATAGTACGGTGCGGCATAGAGCAGATTCCAGCTGCGCGACAACGGCATGGCCTGGCCATTGGATTCGTGCTCGAAGCCCGCGTCCAACCCCAACCACCCCGACTGCCAGGGCCGTTTGTTGAAGCGGTAGAAGAGCTCCGGATTGTAATTCGTCTCACGAAAGGGCGACGAATTTTTCAAGTCATAGGCCTGCCAGTACGAGACTTGGGTGTACCCCAGGTACAGTTTTGAACCCAGTATTTGATACTTGCCACTCAGTTGAAACACGACTTCGGTCTGTTTGCCATAATACCGATTGGAATAGGTAAATGGTTGGAGAAACATCTCCTTATGCAGGGTCAGGCCGGCCCCCGGTTCGACGAGGGCGAATTCGGCGGGCGTATCCTGGGCACTGACCGGGCCGGCAACAACAAGCAGCAACCAAAGCAGAATGGGCCACCCTGACCGCATGGGTCTCATAACAGTTTTCCTTCGTTCCGGATGAATCGGCATTTCCCAGGAAATATAAGTCACAGGGTTGAAAGAGAGAAGAATTGCGCCCCGCCCCGGTTGCCTTATCTTGGGGCCTCAATCAAAACTTCATCAATCCGATAGGATGACTTCATGATAAGCCCGCGGCTACTGCTCATTATGGCCCAGGCCTGGCTGGTGCTGGGTTCGCTGAGCCTGGTTTACGCCAGCACCAAGCTTTTTCGCCACGCCCTGGAAGCCGGACTGGCACCAAACCACCTCTACTGGATCATTCCGGTGGCGGCTCTGGCCGGCGCCTTCAAGGCCCGCGTTGTGATGCGCAAACGCATGCGCGCCAACATCGAACGCCTTTCCACATCCACCGAGAAAATGTGGCCCTGGGAAATTTACCCCGTGCCGCTTTTGATCTTCATCGTGACGATGGTCATTCTCATGGCTGTGCTCAAACGGGTCTTTGTTGGCAATGGCGCGGGGCTCGGTGCCCTTGGCGGCGTGGATGTTGGCGTGGCTGTGGCGTTGGGTGTGGCTTCGCTGGAATACATCGGCAGCCTGCGCTCAAAATCGACGGCCTAGAGGCTTCAAAGCCTCTGTCAGAGCTCTTCATCCTGAAAGACTTCCTCGACCCTCATCTGAAAGAGGCGGGCGATCCGGAATGCCAAAGGCAAACTCGGATCAAATTTTCCGGTCTCGAGCGCATTGACGGTCTGGCGGGAAACTTCGAGTTCCGCCGCCAGTTGGGCCTGCGTCCAATCACGTTCGGCCCGCAGCACTTTGAGTCGGTTTTTCATGCGTAGCGCCGCATTCCCACTGCCACACCAATAGCGTGCACGATCAACATCCCCGCAATGACAATGGCAAGACGCGGATCTCCCAAGCCCAACGCCCGCGAAATCTGGGCGTAGGCCATGCCGCCGACGACTCCAAAACCGAAAGCCACGGCCAGGGCCTCGAGCTCCACCTTTTGCCTCAGTTCGTCGGTTTCATTCAGAAACTGGCGATAGGCCCCGACGGTGCCGGCGCCAAAAATCAACGAAACACCGGCGGCAATGAAGGCAACGGTGCCATCGCCGAACTGGTCAAACGAGATGGCGGCGCTGGCCAGCAGCATCGTTGTAGCCCAGCCGATGGACCAGAGCATGACCCGGCGCCCGTTGGCGCGATCACGCGGTGCACCTGCGCACCTGGTTGGTGATTTGCTGTCGTTCATCTGTATTGTCTCCTTGTCTTATTGTCAAACTCACTTGTCACGCGCCAATGTAGTCACGGATCAAGGCGGTGTCAAGTATCCTTGTCACATAACCCATGCACGGGTACGCTGGCGTTGCCCTTATGCCGTTCTTAGCGCCCGCCTTGGCCGGGTTTTCGCTGGTGAAGTGGGTTTGAACTGAACGTCCGCTACGTTTCCAGATCTTCTGGATATTTAAGAGATGCGGCGGAATGGCAATTTTGTTATCAATTGATATCCATGTGACACAGTCTGCCCCGAGTGTGGCACATGGACTCAACATTGAGGCAGACGATTTGAACAAATGGGAGACCGGCAAGACTCCAGCAGCACTCTCGGAACTGTAGAGGAAGGCCGGAATGAAGGGATTGGATAAATGAGAAATTTGTTTTTTGTTGCCCTGGGCATCATCGCAATTGCGATTGCATCGCCTGTCGCAGCACAGGACTTGAACGGCGCCACCCCCGAGGTCCTCTCTGAGGCCTACACGGGCAAATCATACTCACCATACTCTGGTCGTGCATTTCCGGAACGCCCATTGTGGGGCGACTCCCACCTGCACACCTCTCTTTCCATGGATGCGGCCCTGTTCGGCAACCGCCTGGGACCGCGCGAAGCCTACGCCTTCGCCCGTGGTGAGGAAGTCATGGCGTCGACGGGACAAACTGTCCGCCTCGCACGCCCCTTGGACTGGCTCGTGGTCGCCGACCACTCTGACGGCATGGGCATGGTCACTGACATTGCCAACGGTAAGCCGGACCTGTTGGCCTACGAGCAGGCTGCCCGCTGGAGCGCCGGACTTCAGGAAGGCGGCGACGCAGCGGTGAAAGCCGCCCTCGACCTGATCACGACCTTTTCACAGGGCGAAATGGATCCGGAGATGTTCGCGCAATACTCTCCTGGTTCCAAGGTCTACAAGAACCTGTGGGAAAAGGTGATCGACGATGCCGAGGCCGCCAATGAACCGGGTCGCTTCACGGCTCTTATCGGCTTTGAATGGACCTCGTTGATCAAGGGCAACAACATGCACCGCGTCGTTGTCATGCGGGACGGACCGACGCGTGCGCGCCAGGTCGTGCCTTACACCACGCAGGCCCCGGTGGGCAGCCCCAACCCCCGCGACCTTTGGAAATACATGACCAATTATGTGGAGAAAACCAACGGCGAGATCCTGGCCATCGCTCACAATGGCAACCTGTCCAACGGCATCATGTTTCCGCTGGAGAAACAGTTCGACGGCAAGAAACTCGATAAAGAATATGTGACCGAACGTGACAAGTGGGAGCCGCTTTACGAGGTCACCCAGATCAAGGGAGACGGGGAAGCCCATCCGTTCCTGTCGCCCGATGACGAGTTTGCCGACTATGAGACGTGGGACATCGGCAACCTTGATGTCTCGGTGGCGAAGACCGATGATATGCTCGCCGGCGAATATGCCCGTGAGGCCTTGAAAAACGGTTTGAAAATCGAGGACAAACTGGGAACCAATCCCTACAAATTTGGCCTGATTGGCGCCACGGACAGCCACACGTCTTTGGCCACCGCGGAAGAAGAGAACTTCTTCGGCAAGCACTCCGGCTACGAGCCGAACGCCACCCGCATGAGCCATCCCTTCATGAAGACCGAAAACGGATCCATCGTCGGTTGGCAAATGGTTGCCTCTGGCCTGGCCGCGGTCTGGGCCACGGAAAACACCCGTGAGGCCCTCTTCGACGCCATGCAGCGCAAGGAAGTTTACGGCACCACCGGCCCCCGCATGGCCCTGCGGATGTTCGGTGGCTGGGATTTCACCGATCAGGATCTGAATTCCCGCATGCCGGCGGTGGTGGGCTACGAAAAGGGAACCCCCATGGGCGGCGACCTGCGGGCCAAGCCTGAGGGCGCCGCAGCCCCCTCCTTCATGGTTTACGCCCTGCGTGATCCCATCGGAGCAAACCTGGATCGCATCCAGATCGTCAAGGGCTGGCTCGATGCCGACGGCAATACCCACGAAAAGATCTACAACGTCGCCTGGTCAGGTGACCGCACCGTCGACGCGAACGGCAAGATTGCAGCGGTCGGCAATACCGTTGATGCCGCCAATGCCAACTGGACCAATACCATTGGCGCAGGTGACCTGGGCACGGTCCGGACCAAACCGCACTCCGACGCCCGCGAATAACGGTTCCATGACGCACGTGTGCTCGAGATCCC
>DAOVTU010000279.1 GCA_030632925.1 Candidatus Krumholzibacteriia bacterium
CTCCCACTGAATTCCCTCTCGTCATATCGAGGGAGAGACGGCATGATCTTCACATGAAGAACGAACGCCTGATCTCCCTCGATGTTTTTCGCGGCCTGACCGTGGCCCTGATGATCCTGGTCAACAACCCGGGCTCGTGGGGGCACATCCACCCGCCGCTGCGCCACGCCGCCTGGCACGGCTGGACACCCACCGATCTGGTTTTCCCGTTTTTCCTTTTTGCCGTCGGTGTGGCCATCTCGCTCAGTTTCCGTCGCCGCCTGGCTTCGGGCGCCAAGGGCGGCGATTTGGTGCGCAAGATCATCACGCGCGCAGTGATCATTTTCACCCTCGGCCTTTTGCTGAATGGATTCCCCTACAATAATCTGGGCGAGCTGCGGGTGTGGGGCGTGCTGCAGCGCATCGCCGTGTGTTACCTGCTGGCCGGCTTGACGGTGGTGTTGGTACGCCATACCACGGGCCGTCTGGCGCTCATGTTTGGGTTCCTGTTGGTTTATGAATTGTTCATGCGCCTGCCCTTGGTGGACGGCTGGGGCCACGGCAGTTTTGCCCTCGAGGACAACTTCGTGCGCCACCTTGATCTGATCTGGCCCGGCGCAATCCACCTGTATCAAGGCACCGGTGTGCCCTTTGATCCCGAAGGTTTTTTATCATCCCTGCCCGCAGCAGCCGGCACCCTGGCCGGATTTTTCACCGGCGAATTTCTACAGCGCGACCGTTCTCTGGCCAGGCGTTTGGGCGGCATGGCCCTGGCCGGTGTGGCCCTCACCGCAGTTGGCCTGTTGCTGAGCCTGGCCGAGCCCATCAATAAACAATTGTGGACCACGAGTTACACCGTCCTGATGACCGGACTGGCCCTGTTGACCCTTTCGTTCTGTGGCTGGCTGATCGATGTGCGCCGGTGGCAACACTGGGTGGGTCCGGCGCTGGTCTTCGGCAGCAACGCCCTGTTGGCGTTCGTGGGTTCCGGCTTGCTGGCCCGGATTCTGGGCCTGACTGGGCTCAAGTCGACCCTCTACAAGGGTCTGTTCCTGCCACTGGCTGGTCCGGTCAATGGATCGCTGTTGTACGCCGTGAGCACCATCGTGCTGTGGTGGGCAGTCTTATGGGTTCTGTATCGGCGACGGATATTCCTGAAAATCTGAGGGCCGTTATTATCTCGGTCTAAATATATCTTGATAATCAAAGAACAATTCCCGGCGTTGTGGTATGGTGCCATGGACTTCTGCCGACCCTGCTTGGTTGCGCCTTCTCGGTGAATCTCATGTCTCTGGACAGGTGCAACTCTCGGCCGATGACACCTATGGCATTTGGAGGAACGCCATGACACACAAATTCTACTGCCGACTATTCATGATTGTACTCTGCCTCGCGCTGGCCGTGCCGGCTTCTGCCAACTGGATGGGAGGCTTCGTGCTCGATCACGGTGCCGCCTCGTATCTGGGCAACTCGGAACAGGCCCGGGTCACCTTCGATTTTGAAGTGACCAATGCCAACGGCGCACGGTTTGTAGTTGACGGAATGTTGGACGGTTCGGTGTTGCCGTTCCGGACCTGGAACGGAAGCCCGAACTATGCCATGGGCACATTGAGCACGCACAGCAACTACATCACATTCAACTCCGGCACCGTCGCGGTGGACCAGTACCGCATCGCGATGTTCGACCCGATCACGACCGACATCTTGTTGGAGATGTATCTGCCGGTCGAATATTTCTTCGGACCGAACGCCGTCAACAATTTCCAACTGAACTACACTTCGCCGTCGTGGATACTCAACGGAGACGACCTCACCATCGGGTTTGATTATCAGACTGATGAAGTGGCCGGCGCGCGGGTTTCGGCACGTCCCTACACCGATGGCTCCCTGTCCGTCGGGTACGGTGCCAGCGGTCTGGGTCTGTTGCCGCTCGGCACAGGCACCGGCAGCCAGTACTTCACGTTCCCCAATCTCGATGCGGACGTCGATGAAATCCGCATCCTGATGGTTACGGCGGACCAATCAACGACGCTGCTGGAGTTCTTCATACCGGTTGATCTGCACTGGGGTCCCCACAGCATTTCCAACATCACTTTTGACCCGCCCTATCCGGATTGCCTGGCCTGGGATCAACCGGTGACAGTGGAGTTTGACTACGCCACGTCTGATCCCGGCGGATGCTACATTTGGACCCTGGGCCTCGATGAATCGCACAGCACCATCATCAATCAGGCCTATGCTGGCAGTGCGCTTGAGCCGGTTTCCGGTCACATAGTGCGCCACTACCGGATGTTGCCCGACAATGGCGAAGGGGAATTCAGGTACGCGCATTTCAGCATGTCTGACGCGACCAATACAAATTCCCTGCTGCAGTTCGACATTCCTGCTACCTATCCTTACGGCCCCAACGCCATCCAGAACGTGTCCTATTCCCCGGCTGCACCGGCGGTGCTGGATCACGGCACACATGTTGACGTGGCCTTCGATTACGTGACCAACGAGGCAGCCGGCGTCCGGGTCTACAGCCATCCTTTCAGCTATGACGGGATCGTTCCGCCTTATGGTGTCAGTGGCAGCATTCTGTACACGGGCTCCGGCAGTGGTACGACCTTCTTCACGGTCACCGCCGGGGACTACCTGGTCAACAACGTGCGGATGAAAATGAATGTGGCCGACAATTCGAGCCTGCTCATGGAGCACTTTTTCGCCGGCAACTTCACCTACGGCGGCGTTGGTGGCGTGACTCCGGTGCCGGACACGCCGGTAGCTTTGGGGCCAGTCCTGCAGCAGAACTATCCCAACCCATTTAACCCGCAAACGACCATCAAGTTTGAATTGCCCGCGCCGGCGGCCATGAGCCTGCGCGTTTTCGACCTGTCAGGCCGTTTGGTGAGGGTGTTGCTGGATGGACAAATGGTGGCCGACGGCCCTCAGGAAGCCATCTGGGATGGCCGGGATGATTCCGGCCGCAGAGTGGCCTCAGGCACCTATTTCTACCGCCTCGAGGGTGGGCAACTGTCTGAAACCAGGAGCATGGTCTTGGTCAAGTGATCGGTTGAGAAGGTAGAAATTCTCGCAGGGGACCAGGTTGGGGCTAACCTGGTCCCCTGATTTTTGTTATATTAACTCAAGAAACGTGTTATAATTGATTTCTGGTTAGAAACGACCACATTCGTAGTGGTGTTTATAGAGAAGCGTCTCGCTGCCCTGATTTTAGCTCTAAGGGGAATTACGTGCGTCAGAACTCGCCTGCCTTCCGACTTCATCGCCTGACCCTGGCCGTTGTGATCCTGCTGACCGTTCTGGGCAGCCAGGCTTTGGCCACCATCCCGGTTGGCTACTACGACACCGTCGACGCCAGCACCCAGGCCGGCCTGCGCAGTTCGCTGCATCTGGTCATCGATGACCACACCAAGATTTCGTACACCGCCGCGTCCCTCGACACCTGGAATGTGCTTGAAATTGCGGACCAGGATCCCAACGATCCCAGCCGCATCCTGGATGTGTACCTGAACGCCAGCTACCAGAAATTCGGTGCCGGCAATACCGACTACAACCGCGAGCACACCTGGCCCAGCAGCTTTGGCTTCCCCGACGACGGCAGCAGCAACTACCCCTACACGGATTGCCACCATCTCTTTCTCTGCAACGACAGCCGCAATTCGTCCCGCAGCAACAAACCCTACGGCAGCGTGGGCGGCGCAGGCACGACCGAGTACACCACCGAAGTCAACGATGGCGTGGGTGGCGGTTCGGGTGTGTATCCCGGTTGGTCCAACTGGTCCAGTACCACCTATTGGGAAACCTGGATCGATCGTCGCGGCGATGTGGCCCGCGCCCAGCTTTACATGGACGTGCGTTACGAAGGCGGCACCCATGGCATCACCGGCGTCACCGAGCCCGACCTGATTTTGACGGACAACCTGGCCCTTATCGAAGGTTCGAATACCGGCAGCAACCAGCTGGTGGCTTACATGGGATTGCTCAGTGTGCTGCTGCAATGGCATGAAGATGACCCCGTGGACGCCAAGGAGATCGCCCGCAACGACGCGATCTATGCCGCCCAGGGAAACCGCAACCCGTTCATTGACCATCCCGAATGGGTGGAGTGTATTTTCCTCGGCACCTGCAGCGGTGGTGCCGATCTCACGCCTCCAGGAGCACCGACCGGATTGGTGGCCACCGCTGGCGACGGCAGCGTGGACTTGAGTTGGAACGACAACCCGGAATTCGATCTGGCCGGATACCGTGTTTACCGCAGCACGACCCAGGGCGGGCCCTATGCCCAGGCCAACGTGGGCCTGGAGGGCTTGAGCCATTACGCTGACGACGGTTTGGTCAACGATACGACCTACTACTATGTCGTGACGGCCGATGATCTGGCGGGCAATGAGTCCCTCGCCAGCGGTGAGGCCAACGCCACACCTACGCAGGGCGCCGTCGGCGGCACGATCGTGTGGTTCAACGAATTCCACTACGACAACGATGGCACCGACACCGGTGAATTTTTTGAATTGGCCGGCGCTGCGGGACAGTCCCTGGTCGGTTGGACCGTAGCCGGTTACAACGGCAGCGACGGCGGGCTCTACAGCATCGTGGCCCTGACCGGCACGCTGCCCAACCAGCAGAACGGCGTCGGCACCTTGAGCTTCAACATGGCGGGCATGCAAAATGGCTCGCCGGATGCCCTGGCCCTGATCGACAACACAGGCACGGTGATCGAATTTATCAGTTACGAAGGCGTAGTCGTCGCCACCAACGGGTCGGCTGCCGGAATGACTTCGGTGGATGTCGGCGTTATCGAAGCCCCGGCTCCGGTCGGTTTCTCGCTGCAGCTGGGTGGTACCGGTTTGAACAGTACTGATTTCACCTGGCAGGCCGCCATGGCCCACACTTCCGGGCTGCCCAATACCAATCAGACGTTCGCGGCTCCGGTGACCAACCAACTGCCGACCGCCGTGGCCAACGGCACCTACGACGGACTCATGACCGTGAGTCTGGCCTTCTCTTCGGCCGGATCCAGCGATCCGGACGGCACGATCACGGGCTGGCTCTGGGACTTCGGCGACGGCAATACCAGCCCGCTGGCCAACCCGAGTCACACCTACCTGACGGCTGCGACCTTTGTCGTGACCCTCACGGTGACCGATGATCTGGGTGGGGAAAATACCGACACCACCAGCGCGATCATTGTGGATCCGACACCGGCTCCTGACATCC
>DAOVTU010000461.1 GCA_030632925.1 Candidatus Krumholzibacteriia bacterium
GACCAGGACGGGACCGTCTTGCGGAGTCTTACAGTCGGAGGCGAGAAGGGGGGGGGGATCCAGTGCGAGGGGCCTGAATTGTTCATCAATATCGATCCTGAACAGGCCCCTGGCCTGATGCTGGAAGATGCTCTGGATATCCTGGACCGGACCCTACCCAATCTGGCGGCGCCGTTCATGCGCACTTCGGTCTACACGGCCAGTGCCTACACGCCGCGGACGTGGCTGAACGCTTACACCACTGGTCCGGTGGCGCGCTTCATGCCCGTCATGGACGCCGTGGCCTCCTGGAAACTGCAGGTCGTCGATTCCCGTGGCAAGACGGCGATGGTCTTTGTGGGTGAGGGCAACCCGCCCTCGGAAATCGCGTGGGACGGCATGCGCCTCGACGGCACGCCGGCCCCTCCGGGCTACACCTATTCCTACGTGCTGGAAGCGCGCGACCATGCGGGCAACCAGCGGCGTTTCGTGGGCGAGGGGTTTTCCCTGCCTGCCTACCGCCGCGATGGCACGGCCGGACCGGATTTGTTGGCCTCGGGCGACCAGTGGGTAGAAGGCCGCAACCAACAGAGCGGCCCGTCGGCCCTGGTGTTGGAAGCCGCCAGTTGGTTCAATCTGCGCAGCAAACCGACGGTGCCGGTGCGTATCATCGTGACCCATCGCTCGGTGGTCGAAGCGGCCCAGTTGGCCGAGATGGTAGCTGGCAGTTTGCGGCCCCTGGTGGGTGGCGATCCGGCCCGTGTGGTGACGGAATTGAAGGTCGAAGCCGGCGCCCCGCCCGCCGGGACCCTGCACCTGACCACACAACCTGAAGTCAGTCCTACTCGATTGGGTCTATAACCCGCTATAAATGCTTCAAATACCCCGCCGGCGGTACGATACCGCCGGCGGTTTTTTTATCTTTGATCCGGCCTTTCCAATCGGCCTCCATGTAGGCTATTTTTAATGACGTATCGTTCCATAATACAAGAGCGCCTGCATTCGCCGTGTGGGCCAATACGGAGCCGAAGAATCTTCCATGAAAAAGACCTCGCCGCTGCTCAGTGAGTTCGCCAGCCCATCCCTTGATCAGTGGCGCACCGAAGTCGAGCGCCTGCTCAAAGGGGCGCCCTTTGCCAAGAAGATGTTCACCCGCACCTGGGAGGGCATCTCGGTCCGCCCGATGTACACCGAGGATGATACCCGCGACATACCCTGGCGGGAATCCTTGCCGGGGCAGCCGCCGTTCGTGCGGGGCAACCATGCGGCCGGTTATCATGCCGCGCCTTGGCTGGTGGCCCAGGAGCACATCTGTCCCACCTGCGAAGCTTTTAATGTTGCGGTGCGCGAATCCCTGAGCCGAGGCCAGACGGCGGTCAATCTTATTTTTGATCTGGCGAGCAAACAGGGACAGGACCCGGACCAGGCGCCCGGGGACGAAGTCGGCATGCGCGGCACGTCGGTCAGTTCGCTGGCGGACCTGGCCGTGGCCCTGGAAGACATCGATCTGGCCGAGATTCCTCTGATCATCCAAAGTGGGGGCTCTGCCTTACCCACCGCTGCCATGGTGGTGGCACTGATCAGGCGCCGTGAGGGTGATTTGAGTCGGTTGCAGGGATGTCTCGGCAGCGACCCCTACTCGGGCATCGGCCGACTCGGTTGCATCAAGGCCAGCGTGGATCAGGTTCACGACGAATTGGCGACCCTGACGAAATGGATAGCCGAGCACGCGCCCAAGGCGCGCACCTTGCCGGTTTTTGAACGCAGTTGGCATGATGGCGGCGCCGATCTGGCCCTCAGTCTGGGCCTGACGCTGTCTTCGGCTGTGGCCACCTTGCGCGCCATGGAAGCGCGTGGCATTCCCTTGGAAACGGCCGCCCCGCGTTTCCAGTTCAACCTCGAAGTGGGCACCGACTTCTTCATGGAGATGGCCAAGCTGCGCGCCTTGCGCCTGCTGTGGTCCCGCATTCTGACGGCCTCGGGTGTGCCGGCCGCCGATACCGGCACGTTTATACACACCCGTACCGCCCGCCGCAGCCAAACCGTATTGGATGCCCACGTGAACATGTTGCGGGTCACCACCGGGGCCATGAGCGCCGTGCTCGGCGGCACCGACAGTCTGCATGTGAGCCCCTTCGATGCCGTTGATCGCTTGCCTGACAACTTCAGCCGCCGTATCGCGCGCAATGTGCAGCTCATTTTGGCGGCGGAATGCCATCTGGACCAAGTGGCTGATCCGGCCGGTGGTTCGTGGTATGTGGACAGCCTGACGCGGGACCTGGCGGACGCCGCCTGGAAGAAGTTCCAGGCCGCCGAAGCTGCCGGTGGCATGCTGAAAATCCTGGAGTCCGGTTGGGCGCAGGAGCAGATCACCGCCGCTGCGGCAGCCCGGGCCGAGGGGTATGCCACGCGCAAGCACGTGCTGGTGGGCACCAATATGTATCCCGACCCGGCAGCCGTGGCGCGGCCAATTGTCGAACAGGATTGCGAGCGGTTGAAAATGCAGCGGTCGCGTTCCGTGGCGGAGCAGCGCACATCCGAGACCCAGGAAGCCCACATGCTGGTGCTGGCCCGGCTGGAAAAATTGATGGACTGCCCGGATGACCAACTGTTCGAGCGCTTGGTCGATGCGGCCGAGGCCGGAGCCACCCTGGGCGAGTTCACCGGCGTGATCCGCGACGACAGTACTGCGGTCCCGGACGCCATCGTGGTGCCGTTGCGTCGGGATGCAGAACCCTTTGAGAAACTGCAGGCGCGTCGGTTGGCCGTGCAGGAGAAACATCCGGCAGCGGCGCGGGTATTCACCGCCTGCCTGGGCGACTACGCTCGCTATATGCCGCGCCTGGAATTTGCGCGCGGATTTTTGCAGGTCGGTGGCTTCGAAATCACCGGCGTCGATTTTCACACCGACAGCCAGGCTGCGGCAGCGGCGGCCGTTGCCGATGGCGCCCGCACCGTGGTGCTGGTGGGTCTGGACGAAACCTATGCCGACCAGGCCGCCGACCTGGCGCGGGCCTTGTCCGAAGGACCCGAACCTCCACTGGTTCTCCTGGCCGGAGCGCCGGGTGAGGGCGAATCAGACCTGCGCGAGGCCGGTGTAAGCGCTTTTATCCATATGCGCAGCAACGTGTTGACTGAACTGAACTCCGTGCTCGACAAGATGGAGGAGCAGTCATGAGCCGCATCCCGGATTTTGCCAAACTGAGTTTTCTGTCAGTGGACGACAACGGTGCACCGGCGCCGGACCAGTGGGCCGCCGAAGTGCGCCGCTCCACAAATCAAACACCGGATGAACTGGCCTGGACGACCAACGAGCAGATTCCCATCCGGCCGCTTTATCGGCCGATCGATACGGATGATTGCGAACATCTGGGTTTTGTGGCGGGCATGCCGCCGTTCCTGCGCGGACCTTATGCCTCGATGTATGTGACGCGGCCCTGGACCGTGCGGCAGTACGCCGGGTTCTCCACCGCCGAAGAGAGCAACGCTTTCTATCGCCGCAATCTGGCGGCGGGCCAAAAGGGATTATCAGTGGCCTTCGATCTGGCCACCCATCGCGGTTACGACAGCGACCACCCGCGCGTGGTGGGCGACGTGGGCAAGGCCGGCGTCGCCATCGACTCGGTCGAGGACATGAAGGTCCTGTTCGACGGGATTCCGCTCGAGCAGATGTCGGTCTCC
>DAOVTU010000334.1 GCA_030632925.1 Candidatus Krumholzibacteriia bacterium
GGTCCAGGCGATGCGGCACGGCAACATGCGTTTTTAGCCGTTGGAAAAATCAGGGAATCTCCTTTGGTTTCTGACGCGGTTTTCGGAGGCAACCGGTTCGCGGGTTTATATTGACTGGGCTGATATTGACTGGGCTCGTCCTGCCCCCTTCTGGGTCCAGTCATGTTGAGATTCCGGTACCACTTCGCGTGGTGCCGGAATCTTTTTTTGTATCTTGCTGAATATCTGCACCCCTTCAGGGTTACCAACCCCACCGAAAAGCGAAACACTGGTTGCCCTGAATTCGCCCCGGTCTATAATATCCGCATGTCGAAAAACCTGACCCTCCGACAGGAGAATTCATGACCACGACGACCTTCGATCTGCCAGCTATGGGCGAGCCTCTCCTCACCCTTAAGGCAGTCAATAAATCATACGGCACCAAAAAGGCGGCGCAGGATGTGCATCTGAGCATTCCGCGCGGAGCCATCTACGGCTTTCTCGGGCCCAATGGGGCCGGTAAAACGACCACCATCCGGGCCATCATGAAAATCCTGTTGCCCGACAGCGGTGAAATTCGCCTGGCCGGTCAATTGTTGGATGGCTCGATGCGCGACCGCATCGGCTATCTGCCCGAAGAGCGCGGGTTGTACCGCAGGATGAAGTGTGTGGAACAGCTGGCTTATCTGGCCGAGTTGAAGGGGGTGCCGCGTAGGGAGGCCGTAAAGCGGGCCGACGCCTGGATCGAGCGCATGGGCCTGGGCGAATACCGGGACCGCAAAGTCGACGCGCTGAGTAAGGGCATGCAGCAGAAGATCCAGTTCGCCGCCACGTTTATCGCCAAGCCGGATCTGGTCATTCTCGACGAGGTTTTCAGTGGCCTGGATCCGTTGAATATCGAACTGCTGCGCGAGATGATTCTGGAAGAGAAACAGAGCGGCACGACGGTCATTTTTTCGACCCACATGCTGGCCGAAGCCGAGAAAATTTGTGATGCGATATGCCTGATCGAAGGCGGTGAGGTGATTCTGGACGGCACCATGGCTGAAGTGCGGGAGCGTTTTTCCATGCAATCGTTGCGTGTGGCCTGGGAAGGGTCCGTGGAGCCGCCGGCCGAATTGACCGGTGTGACCCATCGCGAATTTGTCGAAGGGCGCTGGCAATTTACCCTGGACGAGGGCGTTGATCCGCGTTCCTTGTTGCCCGAGTTGATGGCTGCCGGACCGCTAACGTTGTTTTCTGCCAACCGCCCGACCCTCAATGAGATCTTTTTGACCGCTGTAGCCCAACACCGGCAGGAGGGGCAGTCATGAAGAAGATCCTGACAGTTGTTCGCAAGGAATACCTCGAGCGCGTGCGTTCGAAGAGTTTCGTGATCGGCACCCTGCTGGGGCCAGCCTTGATGTCGATGTTCATCGTCATGCCGATGCTGTTGGCCGAATCCGGTGGTGAAGACGCGCGCACCATCGGGGTGATCGACCCCGCGGGTCTTTATTTCGACCGGATGGTTGAGGTTCTGGAAGAGCGCGGCCACGAGACGTTGACCGTGAACCGCATCGAAGTGGGCGAGGGCGGGCCCCAGGCCGCCGTGGCCAGGTTGAAAGACTCCATCCTGGACGAATCGGTGCACAGTGGCATTTTGATTGATCCGAACTTTATGGAAAACCCCAAGGTGAGTTTCTACAACAAGTCGGTCAGTTCCGGGGTGGTGCGCGATGAGATGCTGGAGCCGGCCCTCAATCTGGTGCTGCGCGAGGGGCGTTTTGCCAAGGCCCAGGTGCCCGACTCCATGTTCACCTATCTGGCGAAACGCGCCAGTTGGACCAGCATCGCGGTGACCGCCGAAGGCGGTGAACAGGAGCAGAATGGAGCCGTGGGATTTGTCATGGCCGTCAGCCTGATCATGATCATCTACATGATGGTCTTGATGTACGGTAGCCACACCTTGATGGCCGTCATCGAGGAAAAATCCAGCCGCATGGTGGAAGTGCTCCTGGCCAGTATCTCGCCAGGCAACCTGATGTTGGGCAAAGTGTTGGGTATTGGCCTGGCCGGGCTGACCCAGTTCTGCATCTGGACCGGCACCTTCTTCGTGGTCTCGCAGCGCGGCGTGTCGATGGGCGATTTCACCTTCGATGCCGCGTTTCTGACGCCGATCATCCTGGTCTCTTTCGTGATGTTCTTTCTATTGGGCTTTTTCCTGTACGCCACGATGTTTGCCGGCGTGGGCGCTCTGTGCAATTCGACCCAGGATGCGCAGCAATTCCAGATGCCCCTGATGATGGGCATGATGGTGCCGATGACGCTGCTGATACTGGTGATGCGGTCGCCGGATTCCACCATCACGGTGGCGCTCAGTCTGGTGCCGATGTTTGCGCCGGTGATCATGTTCATGCGGGTGTGTGTGGAGACGCCGCCGCTGTGGCAGATCGGCCTCAGTTGGGTGCTGATGATCATCGCCATCGTGCTGGCGGCCAAGGGCGCGGGCAAGCTGTTCCGGATGGGGATTCTGATGTACGGCGAGTCGCCGACCTGGGCGACGCTATGGAAGGTTTTGCGGGACTAGACAATTTGGATGAGTAGGAATAAAGCCCGGTGGTTGTTATGCCGCCGGGCTTTATTTTTGTCGGATTCCGTTGATGGACTATTCGACCATTTCCAGGCGGAAAGTGTCGCCGACTTCGATCTTGTCCACAATGTTCATGCCCTTGTCGACCCAGCCGAAAATTGTGTAGCGGCCGTTGAGGTGGGGCTGGGGCGAGAGAGTGACAAAGAACTGGCTGCCGCCGGTGTCCTTGCCGTCGTGGGCGATGCCGACGGCGGCGCGCTTGTAGCGGGCGCGGCTCCATTCGCTGCGGATGGTGAAGCCCGGTCCGCCCCAGCCGTTGCCTTCGGGGTCACCACCCTGCACCACAAAATCGGGCACGACGCGGTGGAAGGTCATGGCGCCAAAATAATCCTTCTGGACCATGGCGATGAACAGGGCGCAGGTGTTGGGCGCCAGGTCGCCATCGAGGTTGATGATGAAATCGCCCCGCTCGCTGACACAGCGAATTTTAGGCGCTGAAAAGGCTGCCGTGACAGGCGGTTGCCGGTGGTCGCGCCGCACGCCCGGCAAAGTGGCTTGCAGGCTGCCTGTGGTGGGGATCAGGGCCGGCGGCAACAATCCCGTGTCCAGGGCGGCCTGCCGGCCTTCGTTGCGGATGCGGATGTCCACCGAGTCGAAGCTTTCGCGCAGCACCCGACGGGCTTCGCCGCGCAGGTCCTCCGGTCCTTGCCAGGGTGCGAGCGAATCACCCTCCGCCGGAGTCAGCAGGTCGCTGAGTCCAGACAGAACACCCCGCTGTATTTCGAATCGCCCAGCACCATTGGCGCGGTCCCACATGGTGGTCAACGCCAGCAGGGATTCGTCGGTGGGCAAAGTGCCGAGCAGGCCGGCGGCCGTGGTGCTGACGACGAAGTCGGCATCGGTGGTGGCGGTCAGCAACTTGCCTTCGATGTGGTTGCTGTCGAAGGGGGCGATGGCCGCCTCGGGCCGGTTCAGGCGCAAGTCGTTCAAGCCTGTGAGGGCAGCCGAACGGACCATGGCGTTGATTGTGTGGCCGGATTTTTCAGCGAAGGGCGACATGAATGTTTCGCGGCAATGGGCCGACAGCACCAAGCCCGGCATGGGGTGATGGGCGGCCATGGCAGCCATGCCGGCGGCCAGCACCTGGGGCGACATCTCGATGTCGATGGCTTGTTGCAGGTCTGAGGCCGCACCGGTGCCGCGCAGGGCGCCGAGGGCGGTCAGGGCCGCGGCGCGCACACCCACGTGGGGCTGTTTCAAATGTGAGCGAGCCGAACGGGCCATGCGGATGCGCCACACAGGCAGCAGGCTTTCCTGCTTGGCCGCTTCGGCGGGCAAGGGCAAGTCGGCCACCAGGCGGGCCATGGCCGTCAGGGCGGTGGCCGACACATGGGGGTCGTCGTGACCGGCGGCGGTGATCAATTCGGCGGCCAGGAATTCAGCCTCAACCTCATCGGCTTCCTGGTTGCTGTGCACGGCCACGGCACCGACGGTGCCCAGGGCGCGGCAACCGGCGATGGTGACCCGGGCGCGGTCGCGACCACGGAAATCCTTGTGATGGGCAAATCCGGCCAAAACGGCGGGCAGCACTTCGGGCCCGGTCTGGCGGCTGATGGCGCGGTAGGCGTGCACGGCGATTTGGGCCTCATTGCTCAGGACAAAAGGCGCCATCACCGGCACCAGGGTCGAGTCGGGCAACATCTCGGCGCAACGCAGCACGCGCCAGCGCACGTCGGCTTCCGGACGGTTCAAGCCCGTGACGATGGCTGCCCGCAACGCCGCGGCCTCGACTTGCGTCGCCTGATTGCGCAGGCCGTTCCAGGCCAGAGCGGCGGTGTTGGGGTCGGCGTGGTCGGCGGCCAGCAGCAGGGCGGTGCCGTCATTATCCAGGTGGGCCAGGGCCGCCACGGCGGCATCGCGCACCTGGGGGCGCACGTCTCCGGCGGCTTCGTTCAATTGCGGCAACGCCAAAGGGTCACCAATCAGGCCCAGGGCCCAGGCGGCTTCGGCCCGGACGGTGAGGCTGGCGTCCTGCAGGGCGTCGATGACCTGGGGCA
>DAOVTU010000095.1 GCA_030632925.1 Candidatus Krumholzibacteriia bacterium
CCTGTGACATCAAGCCCGCTGCCCCTGCTATCATCCGGCACGATTTGGACGCCAGCTATTGCGAGCTGTGCGGCACCGGTTATGTCACTATCGTCATTGCCAATCCTTACGAAGGGGCGGACATGATTAATATGACGGTGGAGGAAGATCTGCGCAGCTCTGGCCTCACCTTTGATTCAGCAGCTTCCCCATCAATCTGGATCAACGGCGTCTCACGGCCGAGCGCTGCTCCGATCGTCAGCGGTCCCAATAATTCCATCCTGACCTGGACTTCGGCCCAGATTGCTGAACTTAGCAGTCTGGCCTTCGATCCTGACCCTGGGGATGCCACCACTCTCACCATAAGATTTGCTGTGACGCGTGACAGCGGTTTGTCTCAGGAGGGACTACACACCGCAACACGCGATATACAGGCTGAGGTTATTTATACCGCCCAATATTTGGATGATCCGCCTCCACCAGGTGATCCCGTTGTCGTTCAATGTCCGGGCATGCCTGCAACGGTAAACACCCCTGTGAATCCGCTGCAGTACCGCGAGCCGGACCCCGCGGTCACCAAGGGGGGGCGCAATGTTGATGCGTCCCAAACCTCCTATACGCCAACGGTCTATGGCAACGACAGGGATGACGTAATTTGGCGTGTCCGGGTCACCAACAATGGCGATGCTGATTTGCAGGATCTGGAGTTGGATGACGTAATGGCCAATGGCAATATCGACATCAACTTCCTCTGCTCAACTGAAGCCTCGGCGGAGACAGCGGCCATCACGAACAATGGCTCTACCGCAACTACACCTGCGGGATGCGTCAACGTTACCGGTTCGGGCAACGACTTCACAGATTATGATGTCGACGATCCCTTCGGCTATGATGACCCCGGTTCTGATTTGGTGGACGTGCTCCAGAGCACCCCTGCCGATATTTTTCTGGTGGGTAAAATTCCGGTGTCTGCCCCTGGCATTGGCGCTTGTTCGGATCCCAGGACCAACACTGTTTCAGACATCCAATGGGGCTGCGAGGCGGATGTTCCTCCCGTTGTTCCCGCGCCCACACCCGGCGGCATTAACCGGACTTCAACCGGCAGCCCCCTGGCTGATGTCACCGCCACTTTGAGAACCCAATCGGATACCGACTTGGATATCGATGTAGATTTCCTTGGTTACCCAGGAAATCCCGTTGCAGGGGCCAGGGGCAGGGTTCGGATTACCATCAATAACAATTCAGGCGGCACGGTCACGGACCTCGAGCTTACCAATGATCTTCCCCCTGAATACGTAGTCGATTCTACCCATCCCGTGACCATTGCGGCCACGGGTTCCTACGGTTATTATCCCGGGTTGACCAACCGGATTGCATGGACCAACGAAAATGTCGATCCGTTGCTCAATAATATCCCGCAATTCACCCTGACCAGCTCTGCGGCCACCAACTCCGGTCAGACGAACATGCTGCGCAACGGTGACCGGTTGGTCATCACCTTCGGCATCATTCTGGTCCGGCCGGGCTCCTATGATAAGGTGGCTGACCTCGACGTTATTACCGAGATTCCCGCCGCAATGACCGATGGTACCGATCCCAATCATGCCCAATTTCTGGTGGACTTGGATAACAACTTAACCGTTCAATTCAATGATTTCTGTACCGGCGGCCCCAACTCCGACACGGATTTCAGCGAGCACACCCCAGATCCCGAAGACCTGGACATCCAGACCTATGGCCCCAGTGGTCCGGTGCTCGATTATATCCTGACCGATACCACCAATACGACCCTTACCGTTCGCCTGACCAACAACGGCGGTCATGGGGCAGAAGACTATTTCGCCTATGTCGCTTTTGGCCGGACCATGGATGTGGATGAAACCCAGTTGCCGGCCGGGTGTAGCGCAACCCTTGCCAACATGCCGCCTTTGGACGAGTGGCAGGACCCGTTGGACTTTCCGCCAGGGGCCGCCATCTATGAGTGCACTGGCACGGAAATCGTCCGCAATGGGGGCACTCGGGATTTTGATTTTGTTGTCAGCAAAAGCACTAATCCCGCTGATATCGCTGCTGATGATCTGACCTTCCGTGCCGACGTGATCGGCGAGATCACCCTCTTTGACGGCACCCGGTTGACCTTCCCAACCATCGTGGCAAGGGGTGACGGCATCACTGACCGGGCCAACAACTACAGCATCGACGCCATCCGTGCCCGTGTGATGGGTTTTAACTTAAACAAGGCGCAGGTGGGCAACTGCTCGGAAAACAATCCGCCGCCTGGCGCACCTGACGATGAGATGCAGATCGGTGAAGAGTGCTCCTACAATATCCGAGCCGGCGGCTGGTTCGGCTTTCTGACACCGGGCTATACCCCCATAGAAGTGCGCAATGCTCGGGTGGACGATGTGCTGCCCGATGGACAGGGGTATGTGTTAAGCACCGATCCCACGGTTACCAGCAACGCTCAGATTGACAGCATCGCCTTTGACCGTGTGGGTGGCCCTGTTCCGCCGAACTGGTTGCTTGACGGTGACCTAGAAAAAGGCACGCTCTACTGGACCTTTAATGACGCCGGAAGCTACATCACCACGATTGAGCAATGGTTCGAGCTGGACGTGAGAACGCGTCTGCTGAACGATCCCATTAATGCCAGCGGTGTTCCCAACCAGCACACCGCCCTGAGCACCAACACCCTGACATCGACCTTTGATGTCTATTTTCTGGTCGGTACGGGAAATGAATTTGATGTTCCCTATGGACCCAGCATGAGCGTCTATCCACCTGTGGCCGATCGCCAGGTCATAATCACCGTCACCGAGCCCAACATCACCGTGGTCAAAGAGGTCTGCAATGAAACACTTAACGGCAGCGGGCCTACCTGTTCCAACTGGGTCACGCTGGCCGACGACGGCGACGCGCTGAACAACTACATCTACCGCCTGACAGTCACCAACGAGGCCCGCAGCGGCGGTGTGGACCGCGCCCCAGCCTATGACGTCACCGTCACCGACACCCTCGACGGCAGCGATCTGGCCTATGTGATACCTTTAGGCAGTGACGGCCTGAACAACGACGGTGACGGTGCCACCGACGGGGCCGATGGGGACGGCGAGGGGGCCATCAGCGACAATACCGTCAACAACGCCACCCCGGCTGAGCTCACCTTCTCTTATACCCACAGCAGCACGTTGCTGCGCATCAATCCCGGCGATTCAGTACAACTCTACTACCGGGTCGATTTCGACGACGATGCCGCGCCTCTGCAGACCTTCACCAATACGACCTTTGCCACATACGACTCGCTGGAAGGTGAATATGGCAACCAAAGCGATCAGCCGCCCCCGGCGCGTGGCTACGGCGCTATTGGTGACGCGCGTTACTATACTTCATCACAGGCTTCGGCCGATGTGCGTGTCATTCCAATAGAGACCCAACCCAAGCGGATCACAGCCCTTTCCAATACGCCCATATCCGGGGGAGCGGGCGCCCAGGGCGTTTCCATCGGTGAAGAGATTGAATACCGGCTCAACACCTTGCTGCCAGTGGCGCTGCTGCGCAACTTCGTGATCCGTGATGAGCTCCCGGCAGGCATTATTTGCAGCGAAGCTCCCAATGTGAACCTGGACGCGGCACCCTATGCCGCGGCCGGATTCGATCCCGGCGGTACAATTACGCCCACTTGCAACGAAAACCTGGTGGAATGGAATTTCGGCAACCAACGACTCACCAACGGCACCGCAGGCCTTGGCAACCGTTTCGATTTCGAGATCGGGTTTATCGCCCGGGTGGAAAATACGGCCGGGAACAACGACGCCGATATGATCTCCAATGGCGATCCGGCCACCAACGCCACCGCGAGATATGTAAACGATGCCGGCACCACCATCACCCAGGACTTCAATCAGGTCGATGTCCATGTGCGCGAACCGCTCATCGATTTGACAAAATCCTTTGCCGCGGCCAATGCCGACGCGGCAGATGTTTTGACGGTAACGGTCACCGCGACCAACAACGGCACCGCAACGGCATACAACCTGCGTGTGTTAGATGACCTCACCGGCCGCAACCTGACCTTTACGGGCAATGTGGGCGGCATCGATCCGCCGGACAGCATCGATACCGTCACTTTGGGTGCCAACCAACCCATCTTCAGTTGGAACGTTGCCAACGGCATCGACGCCGGCAACAGCATCAGTTTTACTTTTGATGTGCGGGTAGACAACGTCGTGCAGCCCGAGGAGATACTGGACAACACCATTCAGGCCGATTGGACCTCCCTGCCCGGCCAGACCACTGCTCTGCACAGCAGCGGATCCATCGGCGCCAACGGCAGTGCCACCGGCATGCGTATCGGTGCGCTGCCCAATGCCGGTGACCCCATCAACGATTACGAAACAACCGCCTCAGATGATACCGTGGTGCCGGCGGTGGCCTTGACCAAAACCGATCTCAATCCCGCCGAGATTCCAACCATCGGCGTGCATAAATCTTTCCAAATCGAGATCACGCTGCCAGAAGGCGTCACCAACAACGTGATTGCCACCGACAGCCTCGACGCGGCCGGCCTCGGTTATCTATTAGAAAACAATGCCAGTCTGGACGTCGCCTACACCTTCCAGGGCATCGCCACCATCAATGGACAGCCGCCCAGTGAGGCGGCCTTGAACGGTTTTCCGGCCGACGGCACCAGCGACACTGCGGTTTGGAACATCGGTACGGTGGTGACCCAAACCGAGAACGACACCAGCCAAAACCTGGTCAACCCGCTGATTCGCATCAACTATTTTGCCCGCATCAATAATGACGAGGTCACCGATGCCGGTGACACGCTGCAAAACTCGGTGGTGGTGAACCATACTCACGGCGAAACCGGGGCCCCGGTCGCTTTGACCGATACCACGGCAGCGCTTACCGTGGTGGAACCCTCTCTGGGATTGGCCAAGTTTGTGGCCAATGTCACCAATCCGGGCAACCCGCCCCAGGCCGGGGACACTCTGCGTTATACCCTGACTTTCAGCGCTGCTGGCGATGCACCGGGAGACAATTTTTCCGACGCCCATGACCTGCGCATCGAAGACAGCCTCAGCCTGGGGTTGGTGTACAACGGCAACCCCACGGTGGATGGGGCCGGCAACACCATTGGCGCGCCTGTAGTCACTGGCGACGGCGTCACCGTTGCCCAGACCCTGTTATGGTCACTGGAGGATGGCAGCGGTGATATCGACATCGCGGAAGGCTCGGCGGTCAACATCACCTATGATGTGCAGGTGGATGTCGCTGTGCTTCTCAACCAGAGCCTGAGCAACAGTGCCACAGGCCGGTGGACCAGCATCGACGGCCCCAGCGGCTATGAGCGTAACGGCACCGCTACCCCTGCATACAACGATTACTTCATCGGCCCGATCACAACCACGGTGGTGCTGGGGGACACCACCACCACCACCAAGACCCGTCTGCTGGACACCTATGGTGCCGGCGATGATGTGGTCCGCATCGGCGATATTGTGGAGTACGAACTGCGCCTGGGCCTGCAGGAAGGCACCCTCGACAATGTGTTTGTAATCGACACCTTGCCCCAGGGGCTGGTCTTCGAAGGCATCGCCAATATCAACGGCGACACCACGGCGCCATACAGCGCTGTGTCGCCTTTTGTTCATGGGGACATCACGCCCGCCGACATCGTGGTAGCGGGAAATCCAACCACCGGACCCACCACAGTGACCCTCGCCATCGGCACCCTTGTCAATCCAGCCGATGGCAACGCCGCCAATGATGCGTTTATCGTCGTTTACCGCGCCAGAGTGCTCAACCTCGTCCATCCGCAAGTCAACAACATTGGCCTTACCAACACAGTCGCCATGGGCTACGACACAGCCACCGGTCCGGCCACCAACATCACCGACAATGAGACCATCAACGTGTTGCAGCCCAGTCTTTCTGTAGCCAAATCGGCCGTGACCGCCGGCGGAGATGCGGTACTGGCCGCCGACGAAATCGTCACCTACACGGTGGACATCGCCAACAACGGCACAGCCCCAGCATACGATACGGTGCTCCAAGACGTCATTCCCCTGGGTATGCGCAGCGGCACGACCATCATCACCATGATGAGCATGCAACTGCTCTCCGGACCCGTGCTGCCCAACCTGTCCCCGACCTATGTACCGGCCACCGGGGTGGCCACATGGGATTTTGACACGGGCACGGCCGATCAGTACAACATCCCGGCCGGCGACACCCTGCGCATCGTTTATCAGACCCAGGCCGATACCGGCCTGGGCGCGGGTCTGACGCTCACCAACCAGGCCCAGGTTCAGCTCTATTATTCATTTGACGATGATGGGGAACCCACCCGTGGCGGCACCAGAGGCGTGCGTGAGATTTACGGGCCGAGCAACGTGGCTTCGGTGACCTTCACCACCGATACGCCGGATGCCCTCACTAAAGAAAATCCGGCGGTGTTGACCGTTGCGGTGGGTGAGCCGTTCACCTACCGCGTTACCGTGCCCACCACTCCCCAAGCCACGGCCTTAAACGATGTGCGCATCATTGACGATTTGGCTGCTTCGGCCGCGGACCTGAACATTGTCAGCGTCACTAAGGTCTCCGGATCGCAGCCGTGGATTCCGGTCAATACCGGCAGCGCTGTCAACCTCGTGATCGAGGACACGGCCATTGGCATCGACATCCCGGCCGGTGAGCAGATCGTCGTCGATATAACGGTCGTACTTGGCGATACAGTGACGAATGTCAGCGGCCTTGTGTTCAACAACACCGCCGACTATACCTACAATCAAAGTAACAACGATCCTACGACCCGTGCTCCCGGGGGGCCGGACACTACTCCCGATATGACTATCGTCGGTCCGGATGTGCTCACCCTGGAAAAGACCGGTCCGGCGACCATGCAGGTGGGCACCCCCGGCTCCTTTACCTTGAATGTACACAACCCGAGCTCGGGAATTGCGTGGAATCCGATACTTACCGATCGTCTGCCCGATGGCGCCACAGGGGGCACGTGCGGCGCCGGACCGAGCAACGTGACCGCCCAATTTTTCGAGGCCGACGGCGTAACGCCGGCCTCTGGGGTGCTGGAAGAAGGCACCGATTATCAGGTCAGCTTCAACGGAGCGCCTACCTGTGAATGGAATATAAGCCTGCTGTCGGCGGCTGGCGGCCTGGCGCCCGATCAGCGGTTGATCGTCCGCTACGATGTTGAACTAGATCCGTCCACCGACAATGGATCTGCGTTGACCAATGTCGCCGGTGTCACCCAATGGTTCAGCGCCGACCCCGGGGTGGCGGATGCTGCGCCGCGCACCTATACCCGTGAACTGACCGACGGCACGCCGGGGACCCTTGACCACGAGGATGCTCACACCATTTCCGCCGAAGCCCCGATCCTGGCTTTTCAGAAGAGCGTGCGCAACGTTACCACCGGGCAGGATCCGGGCAGCAACGCCAGCCCCGGTGACACCCTGCGCTACACCATCCAGGTCAGCAACAGCGGCCCCGTAGGACTGTCGACCTTTTCCATTGCCGACGAGGTCGATCGGCTCAACGCCACACCGACCTTCGCTGCCGGCAGCCTCAATCTGATCAGCGTGCCTACGGGTGGTGACACCTCGGGCACCAATGCGGCGGGCGGCACGCACGGCACTGGGCTGGTTAATATCGGCAATCTCAGCATCGGCTCTCAAGGTGAGCCCAACGACACCGTTGAGGTGGTGTTCGAGGTCAGGCTCGCGCCGGTTATCACCAGCGGCACCGTGGTGCTCAACCAGGCCGAACTTGTTTTCGCCGGCTTTGATCCGCTTTACAGCGATGATCCCAACGTGGCCGGTGACGAGAATCCCACCGAGACCCTGATTGCCTCGGCGCCGGTCTTCGAGGTGCTGAAGATCTCCACCATCAGGTCGGGGGACCCCAACATTCTGATGGCCGGCGAAACCCTGCGTTACACCCTGACCATCAAGAATGTCGGCACTGAAAACGCCGTAAATGTCCGTCTGCGGGACTTCACGCCTGCCAATACCACTTATGTGGCCAACAGCACGACCCTAAACGGCATGGCTGTCCCCGACCCGAGCCCCGGCGTCAACCCACTTCACGCCACCATTGCGGTCAACGCACCGGAAGATACCACAGCCGGATACCTGCGTGCCGATGCGACACCGGAGGCGACCAATGTGGCCACCGTGATCTTCGATGTGGTGGTAGATCCGAACGTCATGAACGGCCTGATCATCGAGAACCAGGGCTTCGTGAGCGGCAGCGGGGTCGGGAGCGGTCCGCAGCCCGAACAGCCCTCCGATGACCCGAACACCCCAATCCCCGACGACCCGACTCGTAACATCGTCGGCAACCTGCCCCGGGTTTACGCCCAAAAAACCGTGCTGATCCAACAGGACTTCGGTTCGGCGGGAATCGTCGATCCGGGTGATGTGCTGCGCTACACCATCGTCATCAGCAACTTCGGCGCGATCCCCGCCACGGGCGTGGTGCTTACCGATGCCGTTCCGACCAATACC
>DAOVTU010000343.1 GCA_030632925.1 Candidatus Krumholzibacteriia bacterium
AGGACCAGTGCATCTATGCCTGGCGGCGGGCCACTGTGCAGCGGATCATCGAACTGGATCAGGTATATCCGGGCCTGGAGCGGCACGCGTTGGTGCGCAATTATCGTTGCGGCCGCCGGATTACCGAGGCGTCACGAAGGTTGATCGTGCACAATCAGGTACGGTTCAAAAAACCACTGCACGCCGGAGCATCACAAAAGGGTGAAATTGTGCTGGGGCCCTGTGTGGACCGGGCTGCAGGCGCGGCGCTGGTGGCCTATCTGATCAGTGATGCGTTGCCCGGCGAAGTTGTGGTCCTGGCCCGCACCTCGCGCCTGTTGGCCGAGGTGGTCGAGGCCTGCGCCGAGCGGCCCGAGGGAAAGCCGGCCGTGGAGTTGGCGACCATCCATGGGTCCAAGGGGCGGGAGTGGAATCGGGTGATTTTGTACGGTGTGGACGAAGGCCAAACCCCGCACCGGCAGGCGGAGCAGGAAGGTGGGGTGGAAGATGAAAGGCGTTTGTTCTATGTGGCCATGACCCGCGCAAAACTGCGCCTGGAAATCATTTGCACGGCCGGTCAGGAGAGCAGATTCCTGCGCGAGGCGGGCTTGATGTGACCCCATCGGCGGCGGGTTTCTTGACAGGAATGGAATCATCGGCTACGATGCTCCCCGTTGCCAAAGCACCTCGAGTGCGGTGACATGTCGAACTAAATTCAGTTGATTATGCGACTAATGAATCAGCGGAAGTCCGGTGAAAATCCGGCGCGGCCCCGCCACTGTAAGCGGTGACGAAACCTGCAGAAATGCCACTGAACCAGGACTGGGATGTCCGGTTTGGGAAGGCGCAGGGAGTAGGACGAACCGTAAGCCAGGAAACCGATTCATGGTCTGCCACCACCTTCGTGGGCGAGGTATGGCTTTGGCGATCGGTCCCGGCAGGGGATTTATCCTTCATAAATTTTGGCGAGTAATCGCACCGGCGGTAGCTATATGGCTGACCGCTGCTTTGCCGTGCTCTGCAGTTGAGGCTGACATTGCGGCAACCGTGTACGCAGACACGATGGTCGTCACCGCCGGCCTGAGCGCCGGTCCCACCGATCCGGCCACCGCCAGCCTCGTGACCCGCATCAATCTCGAAGAAATTTCAGGTTTTGGCGATTTGAGTGATGTGCTCGGCAGCGTGGCCGGCCTGCAGATGGCCCGCCTCGGCGGCTGGGGCGCCACCGCGGTGCCATCGCTACGCGGCTCGGCCCCGGCCCAGATCCGTTTCTTTGTCGACGGCATTCCCCTGCCTGATGCCCAAACCGGTTTGGCCGGTTTTGGCCGTTTACCCATGGACCGCTTGCAGGCCATTGAAGTGCACCGCGGCGTGGTTCCGGCGGGCCTCGGCGGCATGGGCGGTGCCGGCGCCATCAATTTTGTGACCCGTGATCAGGACCAGGGCGTTGATGGATCGCTCCAGTTGGGTTCCTTCGGCGAACGAGGAGCTCGCATCACGGTTGGGGGAGCCTCGGCCGACAATTCCCGCGCCGGCATGTTCATGCTGCACGGCCATCGGGCAGACAACGATTTCGAATTCCTGGACCACAACCAGACCTTCCACCGGACTGACGACGACACCGTGCGGGTGCGGGAAAACGCCTGGGTGCAGGAACACGGCGCCTGGGGCAGCGGTCGCTGGACGGCCGGCCAACTGATGGCTCGCGGCAGCCTGGGCACTACCCGGCGTGATGGCGGGCGTCCCGGTTCCCTGGGTTATCTGAGCCCCAACGCAAGCGTGCGTTACGACCGGGTTGATGGACAACTGCATCTGGACTGGTCCGCGGGACTGCTGAAGGCTGATGCCTCCTTTGGACGAGGCAACGAATTCCTGTACGACCCCAAGGGCGAAGTGAGCTTTGTGCCGCCCGGCACGACCCACGCGGTCAGTGATGACGTTTTTGGCCGGCTGGCCTGGTCGCCCACCCTGGTCGAGGGCGTGGTGAGTCTGGATGCGGGACTGGATTGGCGCGGGCAGTGGCAGACCGAAACCGTGGTCGGATTGACCGACCCTGAGCGATCGCGTCGGTCGACCTCGGCTTTTGCCAGCCTGACGGCCGACCTGGCCGATGGTCGATTGCGCGTGGTGCCCGCCTGGCGGTGGCAACATTTGAGCGACAACTTCCCGGCCGTGCGCTGGTCCCCCTCGTTGCCTGAAGAGACCGGAGTCGAGAACCAGCGCGAAGACATCTCGCCGTCGCTGGGTGTGGTGTGGACCGTGGTGCCGGACGGTGTCTACGTTGAAGCCCACGCGGCCCGCATGGTGCGGGTGCCGACCTGGGTCGAACTCTTTGGGCACCGCGGCGGCATCGATGGCAACCGCGGGCTGTTGCCTGAAAGAATCACCTCTGCCGACGTGGCGCTGAGCCTGCGGGGCAATGAAATCGTTTCGGGCCGGATAGCGGCCTTTTACGCAGCCACCGATGACAAGATCATCTTCGTACGGAACAGTCAGAGCACCAGCAAGGCGGACAATTTCGGCCGTACCGTGGCGCGTGGGGTGGAGCTGGAACTGGCGTTGCGTTTGAACGAAAAGGTGGACCTCAGCGGCAACCTCACCGCCCAAAAAGTGGAAGACCGCGGCGATGGCCCTTTTTACCACGGCAACAGCCTGCCTTTCCTGCCGGAGGTCGAAGCCCACGCGCGGATGGGTGGGCGTCTGGGGCACTGGCGGCCCTGGTTACAGGTGGCCTACATGAGCGCCAACTACCGCGACCGTTCCAATACCGAATTGAACAAGGCGCCGGCCCGGACGCTGCTGAACCTGGGCCTGGGGCGCGACTGGTATCCGGGTTGGCTGGGCGACGCAGGCGTGCTGTCGGTCCTGGCCGAAGTGATCAATCTGGCCGACAACGCGGTCTACGACGTGGAGGGTTTTCCTCTGCCTGGACGATCCTGGCATTTTGCTTTCAGGGTGAGGAGATAGAATGTTGAAGAGAGCGTTATTCGTTTTTCTGCTTGCGGTTGTGGCGGTGCCGGCGGCGGCCTTGGACAAGAGCTGGGTGGTCACAACGGACTATTCCAGCTTCGGCCGAATACGTGAAGTGGCCGGCGTAGCGCCGTGGACCGTGAGCGCGGACCTGGCCACCATCCCGGGCGATGCGGTGGCCCGTCACCACGATGGCCTGGTCTATGTGGTGGGCCGTGGTGGTGCCAATCTGGTGCAGGTTTATGATCCGGCCAACAGCTTCTCGTTGGTGCGCGAATTCAGTCTTGGCGCGGGTCTCAATCCGCAGGACATCGCCTTCGATACCACCGGCGAGGCCTACGTCAGCTGTTACGACCAGGCCGTGTTGTTGCGGGTCGACATCGCAGGCGAAACCGTCCTGGCCAGCTATTCCACCGCGGCCTATGCCGACAGCGACGGCCTGCCGGAAACCAGTTGGGTGCGCGCCGTGGACGACAAGCTTTACGTCACTTGTCAAAAATTGGACCGCAACAACTGGTACGCGCCCAGTGGTCCGGGGCAACTGCTTGTTTTTGACATGGCCAGCGAATCCTTCGACGCGCCCATCGACCTGGTCGGCGGCGATCCCTACACCCAGATCGAAATTATGGACGACGGCAGTGGCGGGGTTGATCTGCGGGTGGGCTGCGCGGGCTTTTATGGCCTCACCGACGGCGGCATCGAAACCGTTGATGTGTCGGCGGGCATCAGTCTGGGGTATGACGCGACGGAGGCCGAACTGGGCGGAGACGTGACTGGTTTTGTGACCGCTGGAAACGCCCTCTATGTCTTGATCGCCGATGCGAACTTCATCACGAGCCTGCGGCGCTACGACCTGGTCACCAGTGACGTCACGGTCCTCGCCACCGGCACAGGTTATGTGCACGCCGACGTGGCCTTTGACGGCGGCACCCAGCTGATCGTGGCCGACCGCACCACCGGTGCTTCGGGCCTGCGCGTTTACGATACGGTCAGCAATGCTGAACTGACCACCGGCGTGCTGCCCACGGGCCTGCCGCCCTTCATGATCGTGCTGCCGGAGGCGGACAGCGCCGCGCCCGTGCCGCCCGGTTTTACCCACGGCGGTCTGTCCGTCGGCGCTCCCTTCCCCAACCCTTGCAACCCCAGGGCCGAGATGGTCCTGAAGGGCAATCCCGGCTCCGAAGTCGGTGTTTCGGTCTTCGATTTGCGGGGCCGTCGCGTATTTGAAGATTCGGTTCGCCTGGATGCCGCAGGCGAGGCCATCTGGGCCTTTCAGGGTATCGACCACCGTGGGCGGCAGTTGCCCGCAGCCGTCTATCGTGTTGTTGCACAAAGCGGAACGGGCTTCGCCGCCCGCTCCATCACTCTCATAAAATAATGTGCTGTCGATTCACCACACCCAAAGGAAACGCAAGATGTTCAAGAAAATCGCTATCATGCTCGCGCTCTGCTTGGTATTGACCAGCCCCGCGCTGGCCCAGTTGTCCGACACCGGCCAGGTGAACAACGAATACGCCCGCACTGACGGCGCGCTGGTGGGCTGGGCCACCCAGGTGATCGCATCGGTCC
>DAOVTU010000301.1 GCA_030632925.1 Candidatus Krumholzibacteriia bacterium
AGGGCCAAGGCCAACAGGCCCAGCACCGCCAATACCAATATCACAAAGTTGCGCAAAACTTCAGACTCCTGACTTCCCCTCAAAAGGCTTCAGACTTCTGCTCTCATTATGGTCTATTTCCCACCAAAACGCCAGCCTCAGAGCGGCCGATAACCCACCCCTACAGTGGGCTATTGCCGGATTCGGCTGCATTTTCAATGGCCCGTTCGAAGAGCAACAGCCCCTCGGGCAGGGTCGGGCTGAACCCCAGTCGTTGCAAATAGTCCCGATGCATGGCCCCCGCTGCCGGGCTCAGAATCCGCTCCAGTCCCCGTTCACGCCATCCGCTGGCCAATTGGTCCAGGAAGAATCGCGCACAGCGCAGGTCCCGATAACTGGGCAAGACGTAGTCCAGATGGATCAATACATCTCGTCCTTTTTCTTCGAAGATCACCAGACCGGCGGGGTTCATGTCACGCAAGATGAAGACCATGCGCGGGTTGTCGACCCCATCAATGTCAAAATCAGGGAAAAATTCAGTGATATCAGCAGTATGAAAGTTCAGGAACCCGACCAAAAAGCTGTTGTCCCGCCGCCGGATGGGCAGCAGGGTGAAGTAGTCGCGCTGCCGGCTCATGCGCCAGAGGTAAACCACGTTCACCACCGCGATAAAACCGTTAACCGCAAGTACCGGGTAAGCGCCGACGATGCCGCCATAAACAGCGAAGGTCACCGCCCCGACCAGGTTGATCCAGCGCAGCTTCACCAGCGAGCTCATCATCAGCGAAATCGCCACCAGCACCGAACCCACATAGCCGATAATTTCCACCCAGATCATGACGCACCGCCTTCGGGCGGGGTCTCGGGCACGCGGATGCGCAGGCAGACGAAAAAGCCGCCCAGGGCAATGGCCGCCGCCAGCAGGAACACGTATTCGTGCCCATAGCGTTCCCAGATCAGGCCCGACAGCACCGGCAGGCTCATGGCCACCACGTGGTCGATGGTGATGCCCAGGCTGATCGTCGGCGTGATGTCGGCGGGGTCCAGGGCGATTTTCTTGAGGTACGTCGTGCGGGCCACGCGCAGGGCAAACAGGATGTGATCCAGAATATAGGCCCCGTACAAAACGCGCAGGTCCCAGGGCTCGGGCAACACGTGGGTGGCAAAGGCATAGACGAGGCAGACCACGATCAGCATGATTTCATCAGTGGCCAGGATGATGCGCTCGCCCAGCCAGTCGATCACATCACCGAGCAGCGGCCGCAGCAGGACACCCAGGGCCGAGGCGATGAAGTACAACAGCGCAATGGTCGAGACCGATACGCCGTGCAACGAGACCAGCACCCAGGTGCCAAATACGAGGAAGATCTGCTTACGGATGCCAAACAACGCGCTGATGGCATAGAAAATCAGGTATTCACGGCGGTAAACCAGGCGGCGCGAGGGCGCATCCTGCATGCCGATGCTCAGGCGCAGGTAAAAGAAGCCGGCGATGGCTGCACACACACCACCGACCAGGTAGAACAGGTCGTAGCGTACCCCCACGAATTTCGCCAACAGCCACACACAGCCCACGCCCAGGATCACACCCAGATTGCGCGCGCCGCCCAACTGCCCCAGCCGCCGCCCTTCGGCTCCACGTTTGGCCAGCTTCAGCCCGATGGGCCCTTCGACGGCAAAGATGATGTGATCACCCATGGACCAGATGACAATAAAGACCACCAACAGGGCAATGTTCGGCGACAGATAGGCCAAACCCACGGCCCCAAACGCGGTGGCGACCATGGCCAGGGCCGCAATACGGCTTTCGCGCAGGTGGGTCAGCAGAAAAGCCACCACGGCAAAAATCAGGAAGCCCGGCAATTCCCGCGGAAATTCCAGCCAGCCACGGTGGGCGGCATCAAAACCGTGCACATCGGACAGGTAGTTGTTCAGCGTGGACATGAAAATGCCCGAGACCGCTCCAAAAAAGAGGGTCGCCAACAATACCCGGCGGAAGTCGCCGGTCACATTTTTCAATCTATTCAATTGCTCATCCCTTATGAGTTGTCTTTCCCAGTCGAAATTTGCCAAGTCGGTTCAGGCTCAACTATCGCAGCTTCGGTCTGATCAGCACGGCGGCGGTACAGCCAGGTCAGGCGCGCCAATCGTTCTCCGGCAGGGTCATCAAAGGCAGCTTCGGTCAGGCGCCAATTCCAGTTGCCGCTGCCTTCGCCCGGCAGATTCATGCGGCCCTCGCGCCCCAGGCCCAGCACATCCTGCATCGGCGCAATGAAGGTGTGGGCGGGCGACATCATGCCCAACCGCATCAGCACCCAGTTGGGTTCGTGCACCTCGTGGCCCACGTATTCCGCGACCAAAGAACGCGTGGCCGGATCGGCCAGATGTTTCCACCAGCCAAGGGTTGGGTCATTGTCATGGGTGCCGCTGTAGACCACCGCGTGGCGCGGATGTTCGTGGGGCAAAAAGGCGTTGTCCGGGCCGCTCCAGGCGAACTGCAAAACCTTCATGCCGGGCAGGCCTACGTCATCGCGCAGCGCCTCGACCTCAGGCGTGATCACTCCCAAATCTTCGGCCACGATGGGCAACTCCCCGCCCAGGGCCTTGGCCATGGCGTGGAAAAACTCCCGTCCCGGCCCCTTGACCCACTTGCCATTGATGGCGGTGGTTTCGCCGGCGGGCACTTCCCAGTAGGACTCGAAGCCCCGAAAGTGGTCAATGCGCACCAGATCGACCAGGGCCAGACTGGCAGCCAGGCGCTCGGCCCACCACTGGTAGTTGGTCTCGCGGAGGCGATCCCAGTCGTACAGCGGGTTGCCCCACAACTGGCCCGTCTCGCTGAAGTAATCGGGCGGCACGCCGGCCACACAGGTAGGCCGTCCGCCATCATCCAAAAGGAACAGGTCGGCCTGGGCCCAGACGTCGCAGCTGTCGTGGGCCACAAAAATGGGCAAGTCACCCATCAGGCGCACGCCGTGATCGTTGGCGTAGGTCCGCAGCTTTTCCCACTGCCGGGCAAAGAGCCATTGCCGAAATTTGTGGCGGCCGATCGCATCGCTCAGGCGATCAGCAGCAGCTTGGAGAGCCGCCGGTTCACGGGACACCAGCTCAGCCTCCCACTCGGTCCAGGGCTGGCCCTGGTGGTCATCCTTGAGGGCCATGAACAAGGCAAAGTCATTCAGCCAGGCGCCCTGCTCGGCGCACCAGCTGTCACAAGCCTCTCTTTGCACACCCAGGGCCGGGATCTGAAAGCGTTGCCAGGCCGCATCCAGGCAGGAAAATTTCCAGGTAATTACGGGACCAAAATCCACACGCTCGGCCGGAAATTCGGGGCGGGCATCCAGGTCCGCTGCGCCCAGCAGTCCTTCATCCACCAAAGTTTCCAGATTGATCAGCAGGGGATTGCCCGCAAAGGCGCTGAGGGTCTGGTAGGGCGAATCGCCATAGCTGGTCGGCCCGAGGGGCAGGATCTGCCACAGGCTTTGGCCGCACTGCTGCAGCCAGTCCACATACCGAAATGCCGCGGCGCCCAGGTCCCCGATGCCATCGGGGCCCGGCAGGCTGGTCGGGTGCAGCAGCACACCACTGGAGCGGGGAAACAAGGGGTGGCGATCAGGCATGGGTTACTCCGGACTCAAGGTCAGCAGGTTTGGTTTGGCGGGCGCCCAGCGCCACACCCAAAATGGCCATCGACAAAAGCATGGGTTCGGCATCCCCAAAGTACCATTCAGTGAGGCCGGCCACAAAAAATCCCGCCCACATTCCTAACGCGCCCAGGGCCCAACCGCTATGCCAAGGCGACAATGATTTGTTTCCACCGAGCCGCCGGTGCCACAAAATCCACAACAAACGCGGCTGGTTGCCCAGAAATGCCATCGCCAAAATGAAGCCGGGAACACCCCAGATAACTGCCAGATGCACAAAATCGCTGTGCAAATGCCCAAAAGGGACCGGATGGTGGTCACCATAATACTGGGGCGCCACCGCATTGAGATCGCAGTCCCCCACACCGGTCAGGGGCTCGGCCTGCACCATGTTCCAGCCCACGCGCCACATCTCCAAGCGCCCGGTGGTATTGCCGCCCGATACCAGATATTCGGGACTGATGCGCCCCCACAACCGTGGCGACAGCACGTCCTCACCGAAAATGACAATGCCGAAGGCCAGGACAACGACCAGGACTCCAAAGACCATGAACCAGCGCCGATGGGCCGCCAACAACATGACCGCGATGCCAACGACCAGGCCCAAAAGGGCGCTGCGGGTCATGGTCATCAGCAAGGCCAAAAACACCGGGGACAACGTGAGGGCGACAACCGATCTGGCCCGCCAACTCGTGGTCCGGTTCAGCAGAATGCCCACGGCCAGCAGAACCACCAGCATGAGCATGGCGCCGCTGGTCATGGCGTTCGAAACATGGACCAAACGGGTGCCAAACAGAGTGCCCATCTGGCGATACATATGCCAGACGGCGACGATGCTGATACCCGCGGCTCCGAGCATCACTGCACCGAGCATCAGGCGTCGACGGTATTCACTGGTGGCTAACCCGGCTCCCAACCACAGGGCGGCAAACAGGAAAAATCGTTTGGCAAATACCACCGATTGGCCGGGGTCGGCCGAGAACGGGATCATCAACAGGGCCCAGCCGATCAAGGCCAGTGTCACACGTTCCATGTCCGTATTGACCAGGGCCTGGCGGTACAGGAACCAGCGGGTCAACCCGAGCAGCAGGGTGCCCCCGAGGGCAATTTGGCTGATGGCAACGGAGATGTTTCCCGCACACAGGCACAGCAGAAAAAAGCCCAATTGGGCCAGTTCCAACCGGCGTTCCGGCGTGCGCGTTGACGCGATGGTTTCGGTGGTCATGCTCTGCTTTCAAGCTATTGGACAGCAGCGATCAGTCGGGTCAGTC
>DAOVTU010000173.1 GCA_030632925.1 Candidatus Krumholzibacteriia bacterium
CCAGAGTGGTCCCGGCGAAAGCCTCTTGCACATGGGCCATGGCTTCGTCGATGCGGCGGTGCAGCGGGCAAAGGTTGGAACTGTGGGAATCCATATCCAGCGGGCACGACTCGATGCGTTTGATCGGACTGACAGCGTTCATGATATCCAGCATGCTCAGCTCATCCGGCTTTCGGGCCAGGACAAAGCCGCCGTTGAGGCCGCGGGTGGAATAGACCAGGCCCCCACGCACAAGGGATTGCAGCACTTTGGAGAGATAGCTCTGGGGCACCTTCATCGTCGTGGCAATTTGTTTGGTGGTCATCGGCGCCGCGCTGTCCCGGCTTGCGAGGGCCAAAACGGCGCGCATCGCATATTCAACGGTAAGTGAAAACAATCCGGATTCCTCTGGCTGCGAAACGTACAGGGCGCATTAATCAGATATTCTTGTCCAAATTACTCTTCAATGGTCGCTCTGTCAACGACCGAAGCTGATTCCGACCCGTACGATGAGCGAATCCCAGTTGTAACTCAAGGGAGTGTCGCCGTTGGTAAACTTATTGGTATCAAAACGGTTGTAGGTGTATTCGCCAACGATTTCAATATTGTGCATTTTCAGGCCCAGGCCGGCACTGTAGGCCGGGGTGTTGACGGTCTCTTGGAAAGTGCTGTGGTATTGCAGCTGGTCGCGGTACCGATTATTCACCAGAGCCACGCCACCGGTCATGAACAGGCGCACTGGAGAATTACCGCCGCCCATGAAAGCCTGCATATCCAATCCGTAGCGGTAGTTCGAAGTGCGGATCTCGTAGGCCAGATTGGTCTCGGAACCGACGTCGGTCACACCCGAGGCGGTGCCAAATCGTGTGTAATGGAATGCGGGAGAAACAGCAAAGAACTCACCCAGATACTGGCGAAAACGCACGCCAACCTGGTAGCCCGTACTTGAGCCAAAGCCGTTGTCGGTGGTCCAGAAGCCATCGGACTGGTCGCCCATGGGTTCCGCCAGGCCCCCCTCAAAGATCAACTCATGGTTTGACGGCGACTGATGGTAACGCGGTCCTTGAGTCGCCAGGACCACCCGGGCCTGAGCCTCTGATACGATCATCAGGCCCAATAACACCATCATGGTCACGGATGCGGTTCCATATGTCAGCTTTTTCATGAGTCGTCACTCCTCCGGGTGAATCAGATCCGGAATAAGGAATAAGAAGGGGGCCCACCAGTGGACTCTCAATCCACTGTCTGCATTGCAGAATCGGTGCCTAAACTGAAGCAACGCCTCACAAAATCATATCTCTTTGCGTTATAAGGCGATAGCCGGACACACCAAGGTCGTGCACCAACCAAAACTCGCCCCGGACGCCCTCCGGTCTGTGCCCCAGGTAGGACACTCTCAACCGGGAAAAGGACATTCCCCTTCAGCAGCGACCTCCTACACCAGTTCCCGACTGCGTTCCATCTGGCCCTCAACTGCAGCCAGCAGGACCTCCGAGTCGTAGGGCTTGGTGATGTACTTGGTGACGCCCCCTGCACGAGCCTGGTGGTAGTCGGTTTCGCTGGTGCGGGCCGTCAGGTAGATCACCGGGATGTGGGCCGTTTCGGTGATGTTCCGCAACCGCTCCACCACCACATGGCCGTTGCCGGCCGGCAGTCCGATATCCAGCAGGATCAATTCGGGCTGCTGCTCGATAGCCATCTTGGTGGCGCCAATGCCATCGCAGGCCGACGAGACGTCATAACCTTCCGCACTCAGACGCAGAGTCAGGCTCCGCACGATTTCAGGCTCGTCATCAACGACGAGGATTCTTCCTTTACACATGGAGAACTCCTTTCAGCTCTTCGGTTGGGTCAGAAACAGGGTGGGAATCAAGAGGTGTGAATTTCAGGGATAGTGGATGCGGCACCGCCACGTCGGCCTGCGAAACATCCAGCAACACATGGCCCGGCAGGCCTGCGGCCGGGAATTTGTCCTGCAACAAATTCCGCAGCCTCGCCAACAACGAACGGGCACCGGTCTCATCGGTTTTTAGCAGGATCGCGTGCAAAGGGTGGTCTCCACAGCTCAGCAATCCGGTGCGGTCTTCGCTGGTGCGGACCAGAAGAGTCAGTTCATCAGCCAACACCCGGGTCGGGCAGGGATCTGTCAGGCTGGGGCTCAACAGGATCAAGGTCCAGGTGCTGGGCAGGCCGGCCGGATTGTGGGTACCGTCGGCAACGAACGTCTGCAGGTGGTCCTGGTCCGTGTAACAGGGCAAACTGAAGCGGAACAGGCACCCCTGCCCGGGTTCGCTCATCAGCTCCAGTTCGGCCCCGTGCAATTCGATGATTTTGCGGGAAATGGGCAGCCCCAGGCCTGTGCCCTTGGCCCCAGGTCCATCGAGGCGGTCGAGTTGGGCAAATTTTTCGAAAACCCGCTGCTGATCCGCCGGTGCGATGCCCGGCCCATCGTCTTGCACCTCAACGGTGACCTGCCCGGCTTCAACAGTTGCCCGCACGTGAATTTCGCCGCCGGCGGGCGTGAACTTGAGGGCGTTGCCCAACAGGTTGACGACCACTTGGGTGATCTTTTCGGAGGCGGCCAGTACCGACGGCAGAGCCTGCCCCGTGGCCGGGTCAGTTGGCGGCAATTCCAGATGCAGGGTCTGGCCCGCCTCGACACAGCGGCCTTCAAAATCCTGCCAGCACACCTGCAGCATCTCGGCCAGATCGACGCGGTCGCGCACCAGATGCACATTGCCCGACTCGATGCTGTCGAGGTCCAGCAGGTCGTTGACCAGATCGGCCAGACGGGTGCAGTTGCGCACCGCCGAACCCAGACACCGGCGCTGTTCCTCGTTGATGGGGCCCACTACCTCATCGTGCACCAGACTGCAGAACTCCTTGATGACGGTCAGTGGCGTGCGCAATTCGTGGGAGGCGGCCGACAGGTAGTCTGATTTTAAATCGCTGATTTCCTGCAGGCGCGCATTGGCCCGGTTCAGGTCGACCAACAATTCCTCACGGGCCATCTGGCTGCGCTTGAGTTCCAGAAAAGCGGCCACCTTGGCCCGGATAATGAACGGATCGACAGGTTTGAAAAGGTAATCCATGGCCCCGGCCTGATAGCCCGAAAAGATGTGCTGCCGTTCCTTGTTGATCGCCGTGACAAAAATGATGGGCACGGTGCGGGTCTTTTCGTGACTGCGCATCAGTTCGGCCACCTCGAATCCGTCCATGCCGGGCATCTGCACATCCAGCAGCACCAGGGCGAAGTCGTGATCGAGCATCAGCGACAAAGCCTCGTTGCCGGACAACGCGGCATGGATTTCGAGGTCATCACGGTCCAGAACCTGCCGCAGGGAGGCCACATTTTCGGCCCGGTCATCCACGATGAGGATTTTCAGCAATTCGGGCGGCCCGCCCATGAATTCGGTCATGTGACGGCCCCTTCGACGGGCCGCAAAACCTGGCAGGCATGCAACAGTTGTTCCGCACTCACGGGTTTGGTCAGCACGGCATCAGCCTCAGGCAGGTTCTCATTTTTTCCTTCTGGCACCAGGGCCACGATCAGGGTATTGGGTGCCGTCATTTCCGCTCGCAGGTGGTCCAGCAATTCGGCACCTTGCGGGCCGCCACCGGATGCGCCACCGCACCACGGGTTGACCAGTACGATGGTGCCGGCAGAAAGTGTACCGGCCGCTGACGTCAGTTCCTCGCTGGTCCGGATGATCTCGGGCGCCAGGCCCAACTGTTTCAATTCGGCGCCCAGGCGGAAGACCGTGCGCATCTCGTCGTCGACCAACACGAAGGTGCGGCCAACCCAATCATCATTGTCCAGTACGCACATTCCCGTCGGCTCACAGGCAGCCATGGTCTGTGGCTGAACCTCGGCCGTGCAGCCGGCCGGCTCCGGCAATTCCGCCGCTTTCAATTCGGTCGGCAACAACAGCGTAAACCGGGTGCCCTTGTTCTCGACGCTGGATACCGCCAGATGCCCCTCCAACAATTCTGTCAACCGGTGCGAAATGGACAACCCGAGGCCCGACCCGCCAAAACGTCGTCCGATGGACCCGTCGCCCTGGTTGAAAGCCTCAAACACCTGTTCGAGAACCTCCGGGCTCATGCCAATGCCGGTATCGGCCACCGACAGAGCCACCCATTGGTCAACCGCGCCATCCAATCCCGCCAACTCCGTCGGCGACGGCCGGCGCACCCGAAAGACAATGGAACCCTGGTCCGTAAATTTGCACGCGTTGTTCAGCAGATTCTTGAGGATCTGCTTGAGGCGCAACCCGTCGGTAAATACGGACGCCGGCACACCGGGCCCAAGATGGGTGCGAAGTTCCAGATTCTTGCCATCGGCCAGTGGCTTGAACAGGTGCTTCAGATCGGTCACCAACGATTTCAAGTCAACCTGATCCGGAACCAGTTCCAGCTTGCCGGCCTCGACCTTGGACAGGTCCAGGATGTCATTGATGATTGCCAGCAGGTCTTCGCCCGCCTGGCGAATCGTCGTCGCCGCCTCGACCTCTTTATCGTCCAGGGCCCCACGTTGGTTTTCTGACAACACCTGCGACATCAACAGCATGCTGTTGAGGGGCGTGCGCAATTCATGGGACATGTTGGCCAGAAACTCGTTCTTGCATCGATCGGACTGGGCCAGGCGGACATTGGTTTCCTGCAGTTCCTTCTGTTGCCGGGCCAGGGTGCCTGCCTGGCGGCGGGTTTCGTCCAGCAGGCGGTGCACGCGTTCCCGCGAGCGCGAAGAATCCAGGGCCACCGCCACGCTTTCGGTGCTCAAATGCAGGAATTCCAGAGCCTCTTCCGAAACTTCATCCAGTGTGCCCAACTCCATCACGCCCTTGACCTCTCCCGCCAGATGGAATGGCGCCACCAGCAGAGTGCGCGGGGCCGAGCGCCCCATCGCCGTGCGGATCTGCATGTGATCCGGCGGGATGTCGCGCAATATTTCAATGCGCCGGCGCAAGGCTGCACGCCCCACCAGCCCCTGGCCTTCCCGCAATTCACGCACGGGCCAGTCTTCGTCCGCATCACCGAGTTGGGCCGCCAATACCAGGCGCTGCCCGGGCTTCACCAGATAGAATGCCCCCACCTGCGCGCCGTAGTAGTCCCCGATGAATTCCAGAATGGCCTGGGCCAGATCGGCAGTTTCAGCTTCGCCGCGCATCTCCTCGTTCAACTCGAATTGGGACCTCTGCAACCGGTATTGGTGATCGCTGCTGCGCCGGGCCTCAGCCATCTTGTCGATCATGACGGCAAACTGGTCGGCCAGATCGCCCACCTCGTTGTGCCCCTCCACCTGCAGGTCATCCACCTCGTGTCCATCGGCCACCCTTTTCATCAGCTTGCCCAGGGCAACGATGGGGCGCACGAGTCGGCTGGATATGTTCTGCCCGGCACCCACGACCATCACGGCCGTCAGGGCTACCATCAGCAACATGGCCAGGCGAATCTGGTTCAAGCCAGCCAAGGCCGCCTCGGCTTCGACTTCGGTCAGCAGTACGAATTCCTGGCTCAGAATTTCAAGCTGCGCCACGTTCCCATAAACTGATTCACCAACTGAATTGAAGTAGGCATGAGTCGCCGGCTGGGAGTCCTTCTCCAACAGGGCGAGATGCGCACCGGACTCTTGGAGCGCCAGAAATCGCACCTGGACTTCGCCCACCGGAAGGTTGTGGCTGGCGGTGACCCGAGCCACCTCAGCCGACGCTATCTGGAAGGCCATCAAGCCGAGCACTTCACCGTCGGCCCCGTTCATCGGCACCACCAGAAACGACGCGGGCGCTCCCCCACTGGGGTCGTAGTTGGCAAATCCGGACAGGGTCATGCGGCGTTGGTCGAGGGCACCGCGCACCGCCTCGGCGAAACTCGTCCGCGAGTAGGGTCCCGTCAGCACGTTCGAGCCCAGATCATCCTCCTGGCGACAGGAAAAAACCACCAGCCCCTTGCGGTCCAGGATCAAGATGTCGTGCCAGGGAGAATTGTTGCGAAAGCGCGTGATTTCATGGCCCACATGGCTGGTCAATTCGTGCCAGCGGTTGCTGCGGGTCCAGGGTCGCGGTGCCAGCGTGCTCGCTTCCAGATCGTTGATCATTCGGGTCAGAAATTCGCGGTTGGCCACCAGCCGGCTTTGGTGGTCCAGTTCCCGGTTGGCCCGGGCAAAAAAGTCCTGCACGCTGGTTCGTTCGATATCAGAAACGGCCGCCAGATTGATCTGGATTTCCTCCTGCCGGGACGACCGGGCCTTGAGATAGCCGAAGGTGCCCATGGCGACCAGAGGCACCAAAGCCAAGCCCAGAAACCACACCATCAGGGACAAGCGCAGGCTGCGGCGCGTATCGCGCGGCGGCCTGGAGTTCCGTCTGATGGATGGAATACGGGCCACAATATCCTCAAAGGCTCGGGTGAGGGACAGGGAGCGGGAATTTGGAGCGATTCCCGGCGTCTGTTTGGATTCGGCAAAACTGAGGAGAACTTTACGAAATCCGTGCGTTTTGCCCGGCCTCCAGGCAGCACAAAAAAAGCCCCGAAAAGTCCCAAGGGGCCTTCCGGGGCTGATTTGAGGCGGCATGGCCTCTTTCGTGTCATTTTTCGGCAGCTAGGGCTGGTTCACCTTGCCGGCAATACCCAG
>DAOVTU010000039.1 GCA_030632925.1 Candidatus Krumholzibacteriia bacterium
GAAGGCCTGAACCTGGCGATGTCGCTGTTGTTTGACGGCGATATGGGGCCCCGAGTAGCCCAGGTCTGGGACGCGGTGGTCCGTTCGCGTTCGGCCGTGCTGGACGAATACACCGCCCGCAATCGTTTTCTGAGCGATCGCAATGATGACCTGACCGCTGCCCTGATGGACAGTTCACTGGTGCTGCGCGAACGCCTGGCCAACCTCACTTTGCGGGGCCCGGGCTGGGAGGACCTTTCGGTCTACCACGGCATGCTGGCCGAAACCGAAGTGGATTTGAAGGGCGTGGAACGGCAGTTGTCCCTGCGCAGCGCATCGTTCCGCCGCTGGCAGTCGGACCATGGCGAAGGGTTCGCCCAGATCGCAGAGAGTCTGCCCACCGACAGCGCCCTGGTCGCTTACATGCGCCGCCAGGATGAATCGGGAGCCACTTCATACGTGGCCTTCGTCCTGCCCGAAGCAGGCGCCGAGCCCCGGGTCCATGTGTTGGGCCAGGCTGAGGATATTGATGCCGCGGTGGCCGCCTGGCGTGACCAGGCCACTTTTGGCACCCGACAAGTGGGGCAGCGAAACAACGAAATTGCCGCAGGCACAAGTACCCGAGGTTTTCTGAAGGTCCCTCGCGATTCAGAAGAGCAAATGGCGACTTACCTGGAGGCCGGAATAGCCATACGCCGGTTGGTGTGGGATCCGTTGGCAATTGATCTGGCCCGGGCGACCACGGTTTTTCTGGTGCCCGATGGCAGTCTGCATCTGCTCAGCTATCCTTCACTGCCCTTGGACGATGGTCACTTTTTGGTGGAATCCGGCAGCCTTCCGCCTTTGCTCACCCTCGAAAAAACACTGATTGGTGGTGGGGACAAGACCATCGCCGCAGGCCGCCTGCTGGCCCTCGGTGGGCCGGACTACGGAGGCGAAGCGGGGGCCGATGGCAAGACGCGGTCGGCAGTTTCGGTCATGGCTGGCCTGCAGTTCAATCCCTTGCCACACGCCCGCACCGAAGTTGATCGGCTCGGGGCCATCTGGGCCGCACAAGGGGGCGAAGTCGAGTTGGTTACGGGCCCGGAGGCCACCGAAGAACGGTTGAAGCAGGCTTTGCCGACCACCCAGGTTTTGCATCTGGCGACCCATGGATTTTTTCTGCCGGGCGGCCAGCAGGGTGATGATACAGAACGTTGGGACAACCCCCTGACGCGTTCGGGTCTGGCCCTGGCCGGCGCCAACGATTGGCGCCAAGCTGCCAGCGGCAACAATGATGGCATTCTCACGGCCGAAGAGGTGTCGGCCCTGGACATGACTGACGTGCAGTGGGCCGTGTTGTCGGCCTGCGACACGGGCCTGGGCGAAGTCGACGGGCGGGGCGAAGGCGTGTTTGGTCTGCGCCGGGTCTTCACTCTGGCTGGCGCCAAAACCGTGATCATGAGTTTGTGGTCCGTGGACGACGAATGCTCCCGCGACTGGATGAGCAACCTCTATCGGGCCCGCTGGCAAGACGGATTGTCCACCGCAGCGGCGGTTCGGCAGGCATCGTGTGAAATTCTGCACCACCGTCGCGAGGCGGGACTGAGTGTTCATCCCTACTATTGGGCCGGCTTTGTGGCTGCCGGCGATTGGCGATAGGAAAAATTTTGAAGGGCAGGCCGGAATACAAGGAGACTGAGAGGGACCTGGCCGAAGAGGCCCTGGCCGCCGGTCTGTCCTGTTCCGACCCGCAACACGTTGCAGACTTTCTCCACCGCACCCACCGCCCCATTTACGCCATGGCTGCCCGGTTGACCCGCGATCCCGACCAGCGCCACGATTGGAGCCAGGACGTCCTGTTGAAAATCATCCAGGAAATGGCGGCCGGTCGGTTTGTCTATCAGCGCCCGGGTTGTTTTTGGGCCTGGTTCAAGATGCGCGCCAATTTCCTGCTCATCAACCGTTACCACCAGCATAAGAAACACAACGAACGTTGGAATACCGGCGAGGTGGGGGCTGCCCTCGTGGACCGGATGCCCATGAAAGAGGGCGCCGATCCTGAACATTTGCTGGAAGCCGTGGAGGCGCGCCGGGTGGTTGAAGAATGCATGGACGAGTTGAACAGTGAGGACCACCGGCAGGCTCTGCATCTGGTCCTGTTCCATGAACAGGCCTACCAGGAAGTGGCCGACGCCATGGGCGCCTCTCTCAATACGGTGCGGTCCTGGGTGCGGCGCGCCCGGGTGGCCATGCGCCAGTGCGTGGCCGGCAAGTTTGATTATCAAGGCACGGAAAATTCATAATGAAGTGCAACTCTCCCGTTGAGGATTTGGTGTTTCTGTTGATTGGATGGAATAAACTGCAAAACAAGGAAGTTCGCCCATGAGCGATTTGTCCCCCCAGGAGGTTGAATCCCTGATCCTGGGGTATGAGGAACTGGACCTGGCCGACCGGGCCGTTGCCGACACCTATTTGAGCCGACACCCGGAACTGGTTGCACGTTTGCAGTGGCATCAGCAGAAGGAGGGTCAGGCCGTGGAAAAACTCCCAGTACAGGACCTTTTTGCCCAAGAGAATGTCCTGCGGCCTTCTGATGAAGATGCCCAGCAGGAAAGTCTGCGCCAAATTCTGGCCGGCCTGGATCTGGGCGCGGAATCGGGCGAGCAGCCAGAGCGGACAACGGTCAAGACCGTCAGTTTCTCCCAGCACTTTCAGAAATATGCCCGCTGGGTGTTGCCCTTGGCAGCGGTCCTGGCCGTGGTTGTGCTGTTGCCCCGCGGTGTTGACAAATCATTGCTGTTGAGAGACTTGGTCGTGACCCAGGTGGAGTTGGCGCCTGACGGCAGCCGCGGTGCGGAATTCCCGGTCACTGATGACGGAGTTCTGCACAGTGGCCAGGCCTTCGCTCTCGATTTCTACCTGAATGAAGACGCATTCGTGGTGGTTTACCACATCGATCCGTCAGGTCAGGTGGCCCGGGTCTACCCGGAATCCCTCGCTGGCGATCTTTCCCGTCACCGCGGGGGGCAGGGGCATCAGATCCCCAGTCCGGACAGTGGCGAAACCTGGATTCTTGGCACCGAGACCGGTACCGAGAGTTTCCTGGTCTCATCCGGTCAGAATGTCTCGCCGGACCTGGATCACATTCGTGTGGCCGACGGTATAATCGACCGCGCCGAGATCCTGGCCAACGTGAAAGCGCAGCTCGAAGGCTTGATGGACCAGGTCGATCTCTACGAATTCGAACACATCGATTGATTGGGGCGAGGCCCTTGCGGCCCGCCCGATATATCCACCAATTTTCCCAATGTTAAAAATAGTGCACAGGGCGTGCAACTCTTTCGCACGCCCGATGGTGTTCCCTCTATTGCCGCCACAATGGCGGACGGAATTCAGCGAATGGGGGAATAGCGTGAAAAAATCGATCGTCCTGAAGTTGGTGCTGACTTGCCTGCTGGTCTTGATGGCCGCGTCGGCCTCGGCTACCGAAGTGAAGTTGGTGACTTTCGGCAGCGCGGGGGCGTCCTACACCGATACAGGCCGGGTCCAGACCTTCATCGGTTTTCCTTTGGCCGGGCGCACGTATCCGGGGGTCGGACAAACCGGCGTGAAGTTCAGTTACTGGGACCTGCTGTCGCGCACCTTGGTCGTTTCGGCTGTGGGTGACGACTTGCCCCCTGTGCACAACGAACTTTTTCGCAATTTCCCCAATCCCTTCAACCCCAGCACCCAAATCAGATACAGCGTGGCCCAGGAGGCTGCGGTGCGTGTCGAGGTTTACGACCTGATGGGCCGCAAGGTGGACAGCCTGGTCGATGAAGTGAAGCCGGCTGGCATCTATACCGTCACCTATCAGCCCCGGAACCTGGCCAGTGGTGCCTATGTGATCCTGATGAGAGTGGGCTCATACCGAGCCACCCAAAGCATGATGTTGGTCAAATAATCAACCCGAGTTTTTGACTCTGGCGGAGGAAAAGTAATGAAACGGACAGTGCTCATTGTGTTGACCATCATCATGTCAGCAGCGGCCTTGGCTTCGGCTTCGGTCGACCAGGAATTCCAGGTTCAGGGCATCCTGACGGACAACGCCGGGGTGGCGCTGCCCGATGACGAATACCTGATTACTTTCAAGTTATACGATGCTGTGACGGGTGGCTTGCTCATGTGGGACGACACCTTGGACGTCATCCAGAGCGCCGGCAAGTTTTCGATCACTTTGAGCTCATTGTATAAGAACACCTTTGACCGGGCCAATTGGCTGGAAATGACCAGGGAAGGCGAGCCGCCCATGTCGCCGCGCATCCGGATCATGCCGGTGCCGGTGGCGTTGCATGCCAGCACGGTGGACCCGACCAATGCCGTCACGGCAGTCAATGCCCAAAAAGGAGACGTGACCCTGGTGGGCGGCACCAACGTGACCATTTTTCCAACGGGAACCAATGAATTGACGATCAACGCCACCACCGGCGTCGGCGGCGATGATGGCGACTGGCTCATCACCGGCAACGATGTGTCCCACGCCCTGGGCAGCGTCTGGGTAGGTTCGGATCCCGCCAAGGCCGAACTGGTCGAGCCTGAACGCGGCGCCGAAAACACCGCGCTGGATCCGACCAGTGCCAAGATGACTGTCACCGGTTTCAATGAGGGCCTCGTCGCGACATTGTTCAGCGACAATACCCTGTTCGATGGCCGGTCGGCGATATTCGGACGGCGCTCCCGGGCGGCGGCAAATCCGGGCACCGGTTTCAGCCTGAACGAATCCAACACCGCCATCAAGGGCTACAACGTGTGGGGCGACAGCTATACCTTTGGTGTGGCCGGACACACCTGGCACGACGCGAACAATACCGGCGGTATTCTTGCGGCTGACTACTACGGCAACTATTGGGCCGCCCTGTCATTTCGCGACAGCAGCGCCACCACCTGGGGCATGTACACGCCTTTCAACGCCCATGTAGGAGGCCTGACCGATACCGGCACTCTGCGTGTGGCCAGTGGCGCGGCGGCCGGCTACATCCTGACCAGTGATGCCGATGGTGTGGCCTACTGGTCGGCGCCCGGCGCGGCCCAGGCCGACAGCGACTGGACAATCGTGGGCAACAACATGCACCACGCGGTCATCGGTGCGACAGCTATCGGCACCAGCGCGCCCCACACCTGGGGCGACTCGCCAACGGCCACGACCATGCAGATCAGTGCCTCATTGTCACCGACGCTGGCTCTCGATTCCCAGGGCGGGTTTCCCAACTTCGATTTGAATCGCTGGACCCTGACCGCCGGGGCCGGTGGTATGAATTTCAATCACTCGACTGATTTCGCCTCATTCGGGACCACCGCCATGTTCATGGATGACGGCGTGGTGGAGGTCAACCGGTTCGACGGGGCCACCGGCATTCGCCTGCAAGGTGAAGGTAGCCTGGAATCTGGTTCGAGGTTGGACATCTACAGCACTTCGACCAATACCACGCTGCCAACGGCGTCACTGGACGGGCAGTCGAGCAGCAACGATTTCGGCGGTTCCCTGACCTTGCGCAACGGCTACGGCGACAACGAAGTGGTCATCACGGCCAACTACAACAACACGGGTGTCGGACGGGTAACCACTCCGGTCCTGGAAATCACCGGCGGCGCCGACCTTTCCGAACAATTCGACATCGGCAATACCAGCGCACTCACCGAGCCCGGCATGGTCGTCAGCATCGACCCCGACAATCCGGGGCGTTTGACGCTGAGCGGCCAGGCCTACGACCGGCGCGTGGCTGGCGTGATCAGTGGGGCCGGCGGCGTCAAGACAGGCATGCTCATGAGCCAGCGGGGGACTGTGGCTGATGGTGAATTGCCAGTGGCCCTGATCGGCAGGGTCTACGTCTGGGCGGATGCCTCTGGGGGGCCCATTGAACCGGGCGATCTGTTGACAACTTCAGATCGCCCGGGCCACGCCATGAAGGTCACCGATCACAGCCTGGCCACCGGCGCGATTCTGGGCAAGGCGATGTCCGGTTTGAAAGAAGGCCAGGGCCTGATCCTGACTCTGGTGACGTTGCAGTAATGTGGTTTGGGGCTCGAATCCGTGGGGAAGTGAAATGAAACGCGTCGCGATTGCCATTCTGTTCCTGCTGCCGACGATCGCTGTGGCCCAACCGCTGTGGTCGCTGGATGGTGGGGTCGCCGAAATCGATCAAGTGTTGCTCGATGGCATACTGGCCAAGACCACCCGGCAGTTCAGTCTGCCGGTCGATGGCCGCGAATTCCAGGTCGAGGTGCAAGAGGTGTCGGCCCCCAATCTGGGTGTGACCAGCCTCAGGGGCCGCATCGACAAGAATCCGGATTCGTTCTTCCTGTTGTGCCGGACCGAAGCCGGAGCAACCATTGCCTTCTTTCAACCTGGCGACGGCACGGCCTACCGCCTGGACCACACCGGTGGCCGGGATGCAGTCCGTCCGGTGGACTACGAAAAATTGGGGGAGTGTGCTGGTTCGGTGAAGTTGGCACCGGATGGGCAAAAAATTCGCCACCCACAACCTGCCACGCGGGCACCCGGATTCGACAAGGTTGGCGAGGTGGCCGACGACGGCAGCCGCCACGACATTCTCATCGGGTACACGCCGCGGGCCGAATTGGTCATGGGCGGTTGGGATTTCATCCGGGCCGAGGCCCAGTTGGCCGTAAATGCGGCCAACCTCACCTATGTCAACAGTGGCATTCCATCCTACCTGCGCCTGGTTCACGTCATGGCCACCGATTACGAAGAGAATACGGCCTGGACCTACATCAACCACGCTGAGTACCTGCTGCATCCTGCTGACGGTCGTATGGACAACATGCTGCCCATGCGCGAAGCCGTGGGGGCCGATTTCGTTTCCGTGCTCATCGATGGCCGCGATGTCATGGGCGATGTGCCGACCTGTGGTGTGGCGCCGGTCATGGGGGCTGATGACATCATTCCCGAGTTCGAATATTTGGCCGTGTCCATAGTTTCGGTGCAGTGCGCCACCGACAACTGGACCCTGGCCCACGAGGTGGGGCACAACCGCGGCTGCGCGCACAACCGGGAAGATGTCTCGGTCCACGGCGCGTATCCCTACGCCTATGGCAACCGGTACTTTGGCGACGACAACGTCGGTTACCGGACCGTTATGTCCTACAACGATTCCGAGCACAGCTTCATCCGGATTCCCTATTTCGCCAATCCGGACATCAGCTACGGGGGCGCGCCCACCGGCGTGACACCCGGCCTGGTCGGCCAGTCCCACAATACCCTGACGACCAACAACACCGCCGCGCTATGCGCTGGCTTCCGTGCTGAACGAACCTTTGTCGAGTTTGGGTGGTTCGAATTCTCCAACGGCCTGATTCTGTTTCCCTACCCGAGTATCGCCCAGGCGGTTTTCAGTTCCCGCGAGGGCGGCACCATTGTCTTGAAGAACAGCAAGCCCAGCTTTCTCGGGGTGATGGAGGAAGCGCGTTCCTACATTTACGAGGGGAACGGCAGTGCGACCCTTGGCGGAAGCTGAATCGGTATTACTTGTTGCCGCACAACTATCTTATGATAACACAGTGATTTACTTGGCTTTTGACGTGGCTGAAAAGGTGCGCCCAAGAGCATAATAATCCTTTTATTATGCACATATGTGCATAAGTTGTGAGGGAACCCAACAAGGAGCCCTCATGCCGAGACCCCAAAAAAAACGCAGCGTCCACCGACCTCCTCTCCGCTCGGAATTCAAACCCACCGGCATCCCGTCGTGCGACCTCGAAGTCGTGCCTCTGGCCCTGGATGAGTTGGAAGCCATCCGGCTGGCAGATTATGAAGGCCTGGACCATGCGGACTCGGCAGAGCAGATGGAAATCTCACGCTCCACATTTTCCCGCCTGGTGGAACGGGCTCGACACAAAGTCGCCCAGTTCCTGATCGAAGGCCGAAGGCTGCAGGTCGAAGGCGGCGAGGTTCATTTTCAGGGCAACCTGATCAGATGCTCCGACTGTGGGCATTCCATTCAAACATCATTCGAATCAAAACCGACGGAGTGTCCAGAGTGCGGGTCATCAAACCTGATGGACCTCGCGGGCGGGCACGGCCATGGCCGCTGCTGCGGCCGGCACCAACGTCGAAACAGGAGGTAGCCCAATGGCTAACAGGAATCAAAGAGGACCCCAGGAAATGGGACCGATGACAGGACGCGGCATGGGCCGCTGTGGCGGACAGAACAATACCGAGACCCAGACGGAAACCGGCCGCGGCCGAGGTGGCCGGGGTATGGGCAAGGGAAGAGGTCAGGGCGGAGGCATGGGCAACGGTCAGGGTCAGGGCCGAGGACAAGGCGGCCAGGGCATGGGCCGTGGGTTCGGGCAAGGTCAAGGACGCCGCCAAGGCGCCGGCCGCGGTTTCGGCGCGCGCTTTCAGGATACCGACGAACCGACCAACCTCGCCCAGGAAGTCAGCGCCCTGCGGGCCGAACTGGCCGCCCTGAGAAACTCTCTAAACAACACCAATGACAGCGGAGAAGACCAGTGAAACGCACCTTTGCCATTCCCACGTTCGGCGGAAAATCCTGTGCTCATTTTGGGCATTGCGAATCATTCGCCGTGGTCGAAGTGAACGAGACGGTTATCGGTGCCGTGGAATTCATGGACCCACCCGCTCACCAACCGGGCACCTACCCGCGGTTCCTGGCGGAACAGGGCGTGAATATCGTCATCGCCGGCGGCATGGGCGCCATGGCGCAGAACCTATTTCAGGAAAACAACATTGAGGTCCACATGGGCGTTGGTGTGGAAGAGCCCGGGATATTGGTGGCGCAGTTCCTCAAGAACGAATTGCAGACTGGCGACAACCTGTGCAACCACGACAGCGATGATCACCACCGCTGCGCGGACTAGCAATGAAGATCGCCATCGCCAGCGGCAAGGGCGGCACGGGCAAGACCACCTTGTCCACCAACCTCGCCACCTTCATGGCCGAATCGGCGAACGTCGTACTGACCGACCTGGACGTTGAGGAGCCCAACTCGGGCCTCTTCGTCCAGGGCGAGTTGCTGCATTCCGAACCCAAAAACAAGATGATTCCCCATTGGGAAAAGGAAAATTGCTCGCTTTGCGGCAACTGCCAAAAAGTGTGCAACTTCAACGCCATCTTGAAGATGGGGGACAGCATCATGGTCTTCCCCGAGCTTTGCCATGGCTGCTATGCCTGCTGCGAACTGTGCCCGACCGAGTCGCTGCCCATGCAGCCGAAGCAAATGGGCGAACTGAAACATTTTCGGGCCGGCGACCTCGATTTTGTCGAAAGCCGCCTGATGATCAGCGAAGAGCAGGCCGTGCCCCTGATCAAGCAGACCATCGACTATGTAGATGCAAATTTCCCCGCCGACACCTTCAAGATTTTTGACGCACCGCCTGGCACTTCGTGTCCGGTGATCGAAGCGACGAAGGATGCGGATTTGGTCCTGTTGATCACAGAACCCACACCCTTTGGCCTGCACGATTTGAAACTGGCCGTCGAAACGGTGCGCCAACTGGGCAAACCGTTTGGCGTGGTATTGAACCGTCATGGCATTGGCGACGACAAGGTGCCGGCCTACTGTGCCGCCGAAGGCATCCCCCTGGTGGCCTGCATTCCCAACAGCCGCAAGATTGCCGAGACCTATGCCGCTGGCCAGTTGTTGTATCGCGACATTCCGGAAGTGAAGGCAGCGGTGGAAACCGTGGCGGCGTTCATTCGGGATCACAACGGGGGTGAGTCGTCATGAAGGAAATCGTCGTCATCTCAGGCAAGGGCGGTACGGGCAAAACTTCGCTGACGGCGGCCTTTGCGGTGCTCGCCGGTTCGGACATTGTCGTGGCCGATTGCGACGTGGATGCCGCCGACATGCATCTGTTGGTCGAGCCTGATTTTGCCCACCAGGAGGCCTTTTTCAGCGGCCAACTGGCGGTCATCGACCAAAGCATGTGTTCGGCCTGTGGCGAATGTGCAGCCGTGTGCCGGTTTGATGCCATTCCGATCATCAACGGCCAGTACATCGTCGACGAAATCAGTTGCGAAGGATGCGGCTACTGCGCCCGCGTATGTCCAGTCGAGGCCATCACCAATATCGAACAGAATGTGGGCAACTGGTTTCGCTCAGAAATCCGCACGGGCACGACCATGGTCCATGCGGGCCTGAAAATCGGCGCCGACAACTCGGGCAAGTTGGTGGCCAAGGTGAAAAACGAAGCCAAGGCCGTGGCCGAAAAAGAAGGCAAGGAAATCATCCTGGTCGATGGCTCGCCAGGGGTTGGATGCCCGGTCGTTTCGTCGCTCTCGGGAGCCTCGTACACGGTGCTGGTCACCGAACCTACAGTCTCGGGGCTGCATGACCTCAAACGGGTGCACCAACTGGTGAAGATGTTCGGCATCGACTGCGGTTGCATCATCAACAAGTCCGATTTGAACGCCGATGTCCTGGCCGAACTGCGCGCTTTTCTGGCAAAAGAGGGCATCGCCCATCTGGCTGAAATTCCCTACAACGAACAATTCACGGCTGCGGTCACCAACGGCAAAACCATCGTCGAATGGGACGAAGAGGCTGCCGGGCTGGTCCGCGATTGCTGGCGTGAGATTCAAACCCACGTTGGCCTACCCACTTGATAAGGAGTTGGAAATGAAACTGATCTTCACCACCAAGGGCACCGACTGGGACTCTCCCATGGACCCCCGCTTTGGCCGCACCGAATTCTTCTTCGTGTATGACGAGGAGACCTCTGCGGTCGAGACCTACGACAACCGGGCCATTGAGGGCGAGGCCCACGGGGCTGGTCCCAAGACCGCCCAGAAGTTGGCCGAGTTTGGCGCCCAGATCCTGATCACCGGCAACGGCCCCGGCGGTAACGCGGCGACGGTGCTGCAGACGACCGGCACCGAAGTCCACGTGGGCGCAGGGGACATGACGGTCAAGGAGGCCTACGAGGCTTATCAGAACGGGACCCTCAAGAAGATGCAGGGAGCCTAGACCATGGAAACACTGAGGGTGGCGGTGGCGACCGATGATGGCGAAGTGTTCGTGGGCCGCCATTTTGGCGATGCCAATTTTTACGACCTGTATGATCTCAATGTTGCCGGCGTGAAGTTTATCATGCGGGTCACCAACGGAGTTGGCGAAGAAGAAGGACATGCCGACCCGCTAAAAGCCAAGGGCATTGCGGGGCTGTTGAAGGCCGAAGGCGCCCAAGTGGCGTTGACCCGGGCTTTTGGACCGAATATCAAGCGCATCAAATCGAAGTTTGTTTGCATTTTGTCCGGTCAGGAATCCGTGGCCGAGGGGCTGGCCCAGATGCAGCAGCATTTTGCGGCCGTGGAGGCGGAGTGGAAC
>DAOVTU010000404.1 GCA_030632925.1 Candidatus Krumholzibacteriia bacterium
GGATTATGTTCCAATATTCGGGTCAGGTGGAATCACGTTTCATCCTGCACGACACCGAAGCCAGGGAAGTTGACGACTTCTACACCTACTACAACAGCCGGGTTGCCGGTGGCACGAAGGTGGCCACGGCGTTCCAGCTGGTGAACGAGATCGTCAAGAAAGAGAACCTGGCCCAGGACTACAACATTTACGTTTTCCACGGCACTGACGGGGACGACTGGGATACCGAAGGCAAGGAATCCATTCCCGAGATCGAACACATGATGAGTTACGCCGCACGCATTGGTGTGACCATCGCCGAAAACAGTTATGGCACTTCGGGCGAAACCGAAGTCGAAAAATACCTGAAGGGCTCGGGCCTTCTGGAGAGCAAAAAGAACCTGATCCGGCTCGATGTCATGAGCGAAAGTGCGGAGGAGCCGCGCATCATCCAGGGCATCAAAACGCTGATCAGCGAATAGGGGAACGGGCATGCAGCTCATTGACCAACACACTAAAGCGATCATGGAAGGGTGCAAAGAACGCGCCCGTGACGCTGGCCTCAGCTTCGACGACGAATCGCTGGAGTACGTGGTCACCAATCGGGATATGCTCGAATTGTCGCCCAAGGTGATGATCCCCACCATGTACGATTATTGGGTGCATGATGTCGAGGTGCTAAAGGGCAAGGGCAAGTACGAACTGTACCCCAGCAATCCCTTTGAGACGGTGATCAACACCCGTCCGGCCATCAGTTTCTACAACGACAACAACCCCGACTGGTTGAACGTGATGATTTTCTATCACGTCATCGGGCACATCGATTTTTTCCAGAACAACCTGTACTTCAAGCACACCTGGGACGACGACTTTGCGGGCCAGGCCTTGGCTGACAAGCGGGCCATTGCCCAGTTGCGTTCCGAAAAGGGCCGCTGGGTGGACTACGTGCTGGAATTTGCGCGTTCGCTGGACAACCAGGTTGACTACCACGGTGTCTTGGCCGATGAGCACCGTCCGGCTGGCGCTGGACTGGGCAACCGGGTCGATTTCTACTTTGATGTTTTTCTGCAGGACGAGAAAAAGGTCCGGGTAAACGCATACGTGCAGGAAATCGAGCGCTACAACAAGTGCCTGGCCAAGGATCCCAGCGGTGGCGAAGACACGTTCTTCAAACAGGTCATCAACAAGCATCCTGAATTTGCCGCCATGTTCGAAAAATCGGCGGGCAAGAAGCGCGAACGCGGCCGCGACATCCTGCAGTACCTGATCGATCATTCCGAATTCATGGATCGTGAAGAAAACAAATGGATGAAGACCATCCTGCAGATCGTGCGCAAGACTTCGCTGTATTTCCAGCCGCAGATCCGCACCAAGATCATGAACGAGGGCTGGGCCAGCTATTGGCACGAGACCCTGTTCATGCGCGATGACCGCATCGCCGGCCACGAGGTCGACTTTGCGCGGGTCAATTCGGCTGTTACTGCCATGCCGCGCGTGGGCCTGAACCCCTACGCCCTGGGCATGCGCCTGTTCTATTTTATCGAGGAAGCCGCCGACAAGGGCCGCTACAGTCAGCAGTTTTTGTCCATGCTTGACCGCGACCAGCGGCGCAAGTTCGACAACAAGACCGGCAACGGCCAGGATTTCATTTTTGCGGTGCGCGAAAACCTGAACGACTTCCTGTTCGTGAACAACTTCATCGAGCAGGACTTCGTCACTGAGAACAAGCTCTTCGTGGCCGACAAAGTGCTCGACGAGCAGCGCATGGTCTGGCAGTGGTACGTCAAAAGCCGCAGCGCCGACGCCTACAAGGCCATGGTCAAGGAACAGCTGTACCATCCGCCGCATATCACGATCGATTTGGAAAAGGCCGGCGACGATGCGCTCTTCCTGGTCCACCACTTCGAGGGCCAGCCTCTGGTCAAGGAATTCATCCACAACACGTTGTTGGGTATTGAGTTTCTGTGGGGCGGCAAGATCATGCTCGAAACCACCGAAGTGAAGTCGATCAAACAGCCTGATCCGCAACAGCCCACTCTGCCGGGCATGGGTTCGGCCGGTGCCGAGCAGGAAGCTGAACCCCAGATCGAATGGCAACGTGTGCGGTACACCATGAAGGACCGCAAGCTGAGCAAGGGACTGGTCTAGTATGGAACACGTGCGCAAAGCCATGGAAGACCTGGAAGAGAGCCAGCGTGGCCTCGATCGGTCCAAGACCATCACTTTTGAAGAGTTTCTGATCAAGCTGCGGCAAGAGCCCGAAAAAATGATCCGCAACGTGCACCAGGTGTTTCACGACATGGTGCGCACCTTTGTGGGCACCGGCCTTGACGAATATCCGGAAGATCCCGAATCGATCAATTTCATTTCCTACGACTGCCACGAGTTGTTTGTCGAAGGCACGGACCAACCGTTTTTTGCGGACCGCATTTTTGCCAACCGCCTCATCTCGATGATCGATGGCTTTCGCGGCGGCGCCCAGCAAAACAAAATTTTCCTCTTCGACGGCCCGCCCGGTTGTGGCAAGTCGATCTTTTTGAACAACCTGCTGCGCAAGTTCGAGGAATACGCCAACAGCAGTGCCGGACGGCGCTACGAAATCGTTTGGCGCCTGGACAGCAACCTGCTCGAGCAGCACGGCCTGCATGAAGGCACGCCGGTGCTGGAAAAACTGGCCACCATCCTGGACAGCACCGATGGGGCCGGATCATTGGCCGCAGTAGCCGAATCGCACCAACCGCGCATGAACAAGGGCTACCTCGAGGTGCCCTGCCCCAGCCATGACAACCCCATGCTGATGGTGCCCAACAGCGAGCGCCCCGCCTTTTTCGACAACCTGTTCGAGAACGACGAGTACAAGTGGAACCTGAGCTACGGTAAGGAATACGACTGGGTATTCCGCGACCGTCCCTGCACCATCTGCACCAGCCTGTACAAGGCGTTGCTGCACAAGCTGGACGATCCGGCCGAAGTGTTCCGCATGATCCATGCGCGGCCCATTCACGTGAACCGGCGCCAGGGCGAGGGCGTGAGCGTATTTAATCCCGGTGATCGCGTGACTCGTCAGCCGGTGATGACCAACCCGCAGTTGCAGAAACGCATCGGCAACCTGCTGCAGGACAGTAATCAAGTGCGGTACCTGTTTTCGCGCTACGCCCGCACCAACAATGGCATCTACGCCCTGATGGACATCAAGGGCCACAACAAGGACCGCCTCATGGAGTTGCACAACATCATCAGTGATGGTGTGCACAAGGTTGACGAGATTGAGGAGAACGTGAACTCGCTGTTCCTGGGTGTGATGAATCCCGAGGACAATAAGAATATCCGCGGTTTCCAGTCTTTGACCGACCGCATCGAGTTCATCAACATCTCGTATGTGCTGGATTCGTCGACCGAGGTGGAAATCTACAAGAACATATTCGGCCACCACATCGGCGAAAGCTTCCTGCCGCGGGTGTTGGAGAATTTTGCGCGGGCAATCATCTCAAGCCGCTTGAACGAAAAGTCCCCCGCCTTGATCGACTGGATCGGCGACCTGGACAAGTATGACCGCTACTGCGACGGGAACCTGCACTTGCTGAAAATGTCCATCTACACCGGCTTGATCCCGGCCTGGCTGGATGAAGAAGATCGCAAAAACTTCACCGCCAAACGTCGCCGCCAGATCATTGCCGAAGCGGAATCCGAGGGCCACAAGGGCTTCAGCGGCCGCGACAGCATCGACATTTTCCACGATCTGTTCGCGAATTTTGCCCGTGAAGGCCAGTTGATCAACATGGACACCCTGTGCGCCTTCTTCACCAAGGGTCGGCCCGAGTTGGCCAAGCAGTTGCCGGACGGGTTCCTCGACGCCCTGCGCAACATGTACAACTACCAGATCCTGCAGGAAGTGAAAGAGTCGCTGTACTATTTCAACGAGGAACAAATCAGCCGCGATATCATGAATTACCTGTTTGCGCTGAACTACGAACCGGGCACGACTGCCGACTGCACCTACACTGGCGAACGCCTGGAGATCACCGAGAATTTCCTGGCCGGCATCGAAAACCACC
>DAOVTU010000293.1 GCA_030632925.1 Candidatus Krumholzibacteriia bacterium
GCCAGTAATTCCCCGGCAAAACCAGGGCGATTGATGATGGAATAGGCGGTCAGTTGAGCAACATCCGGCTGGGCAAGATCGCCAACCAGATTCCAGGTCACACCGCCGTCAGCGGATCGGTACAGCCCCTTCTGCTCTGCGCCCATAACGATAACTTGCGGGTTGTTGGCATCGATGACGATGTCGAGGCTGGTGTGCACCCACGCTCCCGCGTTGTTCGGGTCCGAAACCACCAAATCTCCGTACAGGTCATGCCAACTCACGCCGCCGTCGGTCGTCTCGTAAACGCCGTGGAAATTCAGGGCAGCCACGATGCGATCGGTATTGCTGGCATCCACCGAAAAGGCATTGAGACCAGGCAACTGTAGCTCTACAGGATTATCCAAGTTGTCGGGAACCAAAATAGGTGACATGCTGAAGCTGCTACCTGAGTCTTCGGAAATGAACAGTCCCCAATTGGTCACAAAGACCAACAGGCGATTGGACTCCCAGTTCAGGGCTGACACCGGATAAGTGGTCACCGGATCCACGGCAGGATTCAACTCGCTGGACCACTGAGTGAAATTGACGCCACCATCAGTCGTCAAATAGACACCATCATTAGTGGTACCGACTGCGAAATTGTCGTTATTCGTGGGCGAAATCGCCACCGCCGTGATCAGGCGCGAATCGTCAAAAATATCTGTGGCCAAACGATCCCAGTTGACACCGTTGAAGGCGTACAAACCGGTCGAGGCCGAATCCAGAGCCAGGCCGCCGGTGAAGGCCGCGACCATGAAGTCGCCGGTCCCCCGGTCCAGGGCAATGGCATTGGTCCGCTGCCAGGTCATGGGCAAGCCCGTATTGACCTGATTCCAGCTCGAGCCCACCGTCGTGTGCGACCACAACCCACCGTTGTTGGCCAAGTTGAACACGCCACCAATGTTGCCATTGGTTGACGGGCCATCATTCTGCCAGGTCACGGTGATATTCTTGGCCGTCGGAGCACCAATGCTGCCCGAATCAGGCGTGGAGAATTTGAACACACGGTCAACACGGTCGCCGAAGCCACCGTCGACCACGACATTGAATCCCAGCCCGGCGGTGCCATCAAGACTGAAGCAAGTCGCCTGGGACTTGTCCAGATTGGGCCAACTGATCGTCAGCCCCTCCTTGCCGACACTTTCCAGCCTGAGGTCCAAAATGTCCGGCGAGATCAGGTAAAGGGAGTCCGCAGCACAGGCTTCATCCGGGGTCTGCGCCATGGTCGGCGCTGCGGTGGTAGCCACCAGGAAGACCAGACTCGCAACCATCAGGGTTGCCAGCACCACTCGTCCACCCATGAACCTCACGCTTCCAGCGTTCATTCAATCCTGCCTTTCCAAATCCGTCCAGACTCTCGACCGACGCGCCATTGGCAGAGGTCGAGAGCCGCCCACAAGAAGCGGGTCCTATTGATTGATTGTCAGTCCAAAGTACTGCAGCACCCAACGGACAGCCTTGCGGCTTTCCGTGTGGTCAAAGCGGTACGGATCAAAGCCCCAGTAGACATCAGCCTTCTGGACGGGTTTGTCTTCCACCACTTTGTAGGAGAAGTACCCAAATGTCTTGCCATTGGTCCGTACGCTGGTGCGCGGAAGACCTTCATAACTCGTCAAGGCCAGCGGCCCACAGCCTGCATCCAGCTCGAATTCGGTGTATCGACTGGAGGGCCAGTCGGTTTCGCCACGATCCCACCGATAGTTCCGGATGTAATCGAAGCGGGCAATACCACGGAACATCGGCTCGATGCACATCCCGTCAGGTGAGCCCGGAGCATCCGGACATTCCTGAGGCGTGATCACCGTACTGCGAGTACTGATATTGGCGTTGATGAACTCGTCATTACGGAACGGGAACGTCAAGTGGAACAGGCGCATGGTATCGGCCACAGCGTCCACCGTATCGTGCCAATCGATTTCCGGTTCCGTGAACATCGTATCGGCAATGACACCAGGACCCACGGTGTGGAAATTCCGGAAAGCATCGTCCAGCACGACACCCTTCAGGCCGACACAATCGACCGTACGGTCAAAACGAACCACGTGGGGTCGGTTGTAGATGGTCTTGGTATTGGGAGAGGTCCAATCCAGGGCCGAGATGCCGGCGGTGGCATAGGGGAACATCAACGGACCGCGCTGCACGCGTTCGCCATTGGGCAGTTCCTTGGTACCAAAACCGACTTCGTAGCTCTGTCCGTTGACCACCAGGGTCTCTTCACGGGTGTCGAAAATCATCGGCACCATGTAGTTGGCCTTGCCCTCGATGAACGACTCCATACTGCTGCCACCAACGAGGAACAGATTGCCGCCCTTCTGCTGGTAAGGCGTTAGCCACACGAAGCGGTCCACATCATTGACGGCCCGGAACTGCCGGAACATCTGATGAGCCTGGGCTCCGTCATTGAACTGGGCGTAGCAGAGCACGACCTTGTACTTCACCACGTCGGAATAGTTGATCTGTGCCGTATGATCCAACCAGTCGCGTTCCCAGTTGATATTGGCCACACCACCGGAACCATCGGCCAGGAAGTGCCACCAGGGATTGCGGAAGGTTTCATCGTTGCGCGGCGCACCGGATTGGTCAGGCCAGTTCTGCACCAGGTGATCAACCACCTGATCAAGCACCATGATTTCCTGCTGGAAATCGCGGTTCACAAACGGGATAACCCGCAGATTCCAGGTCATCAACCGGACCTGCTGGGAATCGTCGACCACCCGCAGAGTAAAGGCGTGATTACCTTCCTGGAACGCACGTTCGGTGGCAAAGAGATTCTGTTCGGACAATCCGGGCGGTACGGCCCAACCGGGATCATTGGGATCGTCAGCCGAAACCAGATCCCAGCCATGGCGATAGGAGACAATCTTGCCATTGTAACCGGAAGCGTCACCGCGCCAGGCAAAGTTCAGCGGCTGGCCACCGGCGATCTCGGAAGTGAATTCCGAGCTCGGAGCCTCACCCAGGAAAACTTCCTGCAAGGTGACGAGGGGCTTGAAGAAATTCGTCAAGACCCTGACGTGCCCCACCTCGATCTGATAACCAAGGCCCACACTGACCGCACCGGCGGTGTCCTGGACCTGAACCGCAAACAGGAAATACTCGTTGGCCGGCTGATCGGGGAAAGACACCCGGCGGTCTCCGTCAAGCGGTGCATAGGGCAACCACTCGGACCATTCCGGATCATCGAAATTCAGCACTTCTTCGTAGTGCAAATTGTACTCATGGGGCGTCCGGATGGCGCCACCGGCATCGTCGATCGCCGCCTTCCACAGGAACCTGGTTTTGGTCGGCACACGCAGATCAAAATCAGGGTCAGCGCCTTCCCAGCCCATGTTGACCGTCGGCGACACCAGCATGAAACCCTGGTTACTGAGATTCGGGTACACGACCCGCGCCGTAGGTACCAACGTGGTCGACGTAAAAGAGATTGTCGCCGGCGACGGATCTACTGCACCCTTGTCATCCTTGGCCCGGATAAACAGCGTATGGGAGCGGAAGCTGCGCGGATCGCCATTCACGTCATTGGGAAAATCGGCCTGGTCCGCCAGGACCAGAAAAGTCGAATCGTTGGACGAAGTGAAATGCCACGGGTGCAATTCAGCTCCGGTTAGCGGGTCAAACGTCAACGTATCGCGCGGACTGATTCCGTCCACGCCGTTGTCGCTGATCTTCCACTGGTATCCCACAATCCGGCCGTCGGGGTCGGAACCTGTCCAGTTGAACTGGACGGCAAAACCCGCCTCCAACAATGTCGGGGGCTGGCCGGTTACCCGGGTATCGGGACGACTGTTGGGGATTTTCGTCCCCCCCAGTTCGGTGTCAACGGAACAGCCTGCTACCACTGCAATCAGGGCAACCGACAACGTCAACGCGATAAATCGCCTGCTCATGGAGTATCTCCTAGGTCCACAGGTCACCTTAGAATTCTCAGGGAAGTTCACAGAAGTATTCCCCTCCGACATCCAGTTTCACGACAAGCCGGAATTGCTTGACGACCGCATCAGCGGCTGCATGGCTGGCCATGGCCCCCCGCGAAAGAGGCAGGCTGTCCTTGATATCTGGCACAAACAGGTTGCAATCGCGCCAGGTCTGAACACCGGGCAACTCGGCCAACGAAGGCCGCACCTGCTTAAAGTAATTGTACTTGCCCGGTCGGATCGGATTGATACCGCACTGGGTCTGATCCAGCGTGACGGCGCGCACTTCGCCGCTGCCGAATTGTTTCGTCGTGGCATCAAAAATCGCCTGGGCGACTTCCGGGTCGTTTCCGGCCTGCAACACCGTCAGCAACAGCAGGTAGGTGTCCGGGCCCAGGAACAGGTTTTCCGGTACAACAACGTCCACTTCAAGGCGCCACAAACCACTGGCCGGGTCAATGCTCAGGCCAACCCCGTCACCGGGCTCACCCCAGGTCGCTTCCTTGATGTCATCGTTGCCGCCACCATCCTTGATCTGGTTGAAGACGTCGCATTCGTAGTCAACCTGATACAACCAGCCCAGAGAGCGACGAAGAGGCTCAGACCAGGCTTCACGGGCATCATCAAGGCCGTGTAGGAGGATGGACATGCTGTAAAGGCGAGCCGGCACCACATGGTGGGTTTGCTCGAAGCCGATACCGTTGTCTGCGGTCGAGACAAAATAGGTCTGCTTGTCGACCAGCATCACCAGATTCTGCTTGTACTCCAGGTCATCCGGACCCGCAGTCCGCGCCACCGTCAATTCGGTCACGTCCTGGAAGCAGGGGTGGGTCGCCGGGTCATCCACACAGGCCAGCGAAGGGTTCCAGGCCGAGGTGGAAGACGATTTGGGCAGCAGTTCCACGCACTGCAGACAGGGCGGGTATCCCACATCGAAGCTCAGCCGGGCCGGAGAGCCATCGCGACGCTCATGCTCATCGACTGCCTGCATGTTCATGGTGAACTCGGTATTGGGCGCAGTCAGGAAACCCAGCGTATCGGCGTACCAGCAGGTGTCGCACA
>DAOVTU010000358.1 GCA_030632925.1 Candidatus Krumholzibacteriia bacterium
CATCGTATCGCCCATGGCCAGGTTCACGGTTTCATGGCGGTAGTCGGCTTCGGCCAGAATCCCGAGGGCCAAGCCACCGGTGCGCATCCGTTGCACCGACCGGTCGGCCTTGAACAGATAGGGCCGCTCATGCCCGGCATTGCAATAGGTGAATGTGTGTTGGGCATTGTCCAGAACTCCATAAAACAGAGTCGCAAACTTGTTCAGAGGAGTGGAGTGGAACAGCTGGCGATTGCACTGCTGGATGAAACGACTGCACGAGTCCGCCAAAGGCGCCTGCCCGCGCAGCATGGCCTGCAGATTGGACATCAGCAGGGCCGCCGAGATGCCCTTGCCCGAAACATCTCCCAACGTGATGCCCCAGGAGTCTTGGCCGGTGGGAATGAAGTCGTAATAGTCCCCACCCACCATCCGGGCCGGCACACTGGTACCGGCGATGTCGTAGCCGGCCACGTCGGGTGATGAAGCCGGCAGCAGACAGGTTTGGATATCCTGGGCCACCAGCAGATCGCGTTTCAACTGGGCCGTGGCGGCCTCTTCCTGCAGCAACCTGGCCCGATCCAATACCTGGGCCGACTGAGCAGCCATGATCGACAACAGCCGCAGGTCATCCGGTTCAAAATCCGCACCGCCGTGTTTGTTGCAGGCGCTCAGAGCGGCGATCAGTTTTGCACCCACCGTCAGCGGCACGCACATCAGGTTGCGCAGGCTCTTGGGCAGGGGGATACCGCGCAGTCTCGGGTCACCCGCCACATCATTGATCAGCAAGGCCTGGCGCTCGTGGCACATGCAACCAAGCAGATTGCGGGTCAGATGAAAATGCTCCGACTGGCCCGGCTCGGCCCGGCGGAAGATCGTCCCGGCCGGAGACATTTCGGCCTCATCGACCAAGGTCAGAACAACTTCCTGGGCGTCCAGCGCCTGGGTGGCGCGCGTGACAATGGTGGCGATGATTTCGTCCAGATCGGTGGTGGTGCTGATGGCCACCGCCAGATCATTCAGGAGGGTGAGTTCTTCAACTGCGCGGCGCAATCCGTGAACTTCATCGGCGGCGAACTGGGGCAAGGGCGATCCGGTCATCGGCGCTCCCTTCGGTTAGTCGCTGGCAAGAACTACAGGTTAGCCCTCTCTGGCCAGAACGGCAACAGGACTGTTTGACTCTTTATGGCCATTTGCTGTATGTTGACCTAGGATATAGGTCTGAAATTCGCCCAACATTTGTTGCCCCGACATGACGCGGTGGCCTCCTCGAATGTTTGCGCGGCGGTTGATCATGAATGGCGAAACAATTTCCCACTACAAGGTCCTGCGCCATGTCAGCGACGGTGTTGGCGGGCGAGTCTATCAGGCCGAAGATACCAACCTGAAACGCAAGGTTGCCCTGAAGTTCCTGCCGCTCGAGCTGGCCGACGATCCCGAAGCGAGTCGCCGTTTTCTGCGTGAGGCCCGTTCCACTTCCAATATCGACCATCCCAACATCTGCAACATTCATGAAATCGGCGAAACCGAAGAGGGGGCGATGTTCATTGCCATGGCCTGGTACAACGGCCAGACCTTGAAAAAACGCCTCGCACAGAAAAAATTGTCGGTGGTCGAGGCACTGGGTTTCGCACGCAAGATCGCCGCTGGTCTGGCCCGCGCTCACGAGAGTGGGGTCGTGCATCGGGATATCAAGCCGGCCAACATCATCATCACCCGTCGCGGCGAATTGAAAATCGTGGATTTTGGCTTGGCCCGCCTGCTGTCCCAGGCCCGGATGACACAGACCGGCACGGTGCTGGGAACGGCCTCCTACATGGCCCCGGAACAAGCCAGGGGAGATGACGCCGATTCGGAATCCGACATCTGGTCCACCGGTGTGGTGTTGTACGAAATGTTGACCGGCCGGCTGCCTTTCCATGGCGAGTCCGAAGTGGCGATGCTCTATTCCGTACTCAACTGCGACCCGGACCAGTTGGGCCTTGAAGCCTGTCCTGCAGACTGGCCATGTCGCCGGATCATCGCCAAGTGCCTGAACAAGGACCCGGCCAAACGGTATCCGACGGCGACCGCTTTGGCCGAAGCCCTGAACAAGGCCCTGGCCATGGCCATCATGCACGAGCGCCGCACCACACCTTACCGCTGGCGCCGCAAAATGACCGACCGGTGGCGCAATTTTCGTATCAGGGGCACCGTGGCCACGGCAGTGGTTCTGACGGCGCTGACTTTGACACTGACCTTCGATTCCTATCGCCAATATCTGCCTTTCCTGAATCCTTCACCGCCTCGTGGGGTGGCGGTCTTGCCGTTCGCCATGGCCAGCGCCGATCCTGATGAACGGGCCCTGGCCAATGGCCTGAGTTGGTATCTCGCCGGAATGATTTCGCATTTCGAAGGGGAGACCGAAGCATTCTGGCTCGTACCGCCCGGAGTGACCCAAAACCAATCCATTGCCACGGGCGCCGACGCCCTGCGCCTGCTGGGTGTGGGCACGACCGTCAGCGGCACCGGCCGTATCCAGAACGGGATCATTTCTCTGCGGATCACGGTCAACGACACTTGGCACGATGAGCAGACCACCCATGTTCTGGAGGACAATCTCGCCAACCTGGAAACCTGGCAACACGATCTGGCCTCGCTGGTGCTGCTGGACCTGGATCCCAAACTTGATCCCGGCGGAATCACGGAACTTGCCGCCCGGCAGACCAACGTGCCCGAATCCTTTGGCAATTATTTGACTGGCGTCGGGTATGCCCACGAGGTGGGAGGCGACAGCGACTTTGAAACAGCAGCGACTTTTCTCAATCGGTCTGCCGGGCAGGATTCATCATTCGCCTGGGGCATGGCTGCACTCGGTTATGTCGACTGGCGAATAAGCAGAGGCCAGGACGCGAGCGGACTGGCTGAGGCCGAACTCAAACTCCGCAAGGCCACCGCCCTGGACGCCACCAATCCGCAGCCCTGGGTGCATCTTGCCAGCTTGGTGGCCCGCCGCGGTGAAACGGAACAGGCGCGCGAACTCTACCTGCAGGCGCTGGAGCGGGACCCATCACACGCGGGCGCCCTGCGCGGCCTGGCCAATCTTGAACGTGTCGCTGGCTTTTCGGGCCGGGCCCGTGATTATTTGGATCAGGCCCTCGCGGCGCGACCGGACTACTTCTGGAACCTCAATGATCTTGGCATATACCACTACTACGAGGGCGACTTCCCTCTGGCCGTTGAATGTTTTGGCCAGATGGTCCAATTGGCACCGCAACAGGTCAGGGGCTACAACCTTTTGGGAGCTGCCCAATTCGAGATGGACCAGTATGCGGAGGCCGAAGACGCTTTTGTAAACTCGCTGGCCATCGAACCGTCCTACACGGCCTACTCGAACCTGGCGACCCTTTCCTTCTATTCCGGCCGACTGCACGATTCGGCTGATTTTTCCCGTAAAGCCCTGGCCCTGGACGATTCCCGCTACCCGGCCTGGCGCACTCTGGCCGAATCTTTGCGCTGGACGCCGGGGATGCGCGATTCTTCGAAGGTGGCCTTCCGCCAATGCATCGAATTGGTGTCCGCCCAGTTGGCGGAGTCGCGGGTTGATGGTTCGGCGGGCGACCCGGTAATGCTGTCGGACCTGGCCACTTTCCATGTGAGCGTGGGGGAGTTCACAGAAGCAGCAGCCATCTTGGCGAACCTGGAACCATTGCCGAATCTGGAGACTGCCGTCATGTTCAATTTGGCGGCGGCCTACGAAGAGATGAAAGACCGCGACCGGGCACTGCATTGGCTGGAGAAGGCCGTGGCAGCGGACTTGTCGTTGTCGCAGGTGGAGCACTATCCGGGGTTGAGGAATTTGCGGACACATCCGCGATTTCAGGCTTTGCGGGAGAGATATGGAGAGTGAGACCAGAATGAAGATCGGCCCGCTGCAACCCCTGTTGCAGCGGGCCATTTTTTATGGATCCGGTGGCGAATCCAGAACCATGCGAGGCGGGGAGTTGCCCTCGCCGAAGCCGTAGAAATCGGGACTGTAGATAGCGTAGGGGAAATCCGAATTGGATGCAGTGGGATTCGCCGAGACATTCATCCGGATGACATCCGGTGTTTCCTTGTCAGGCCAGCCAATCTGTGCGGTGAAAACACCTTCTTCGGGAATCATCACCCTGGGTGCTCGGCAATCGACAAAGTGGAATTCCACTTGGTCTCCAGCCCTGAGGTTGATCGATGCAGGCAAGACTTGCATATAGTCCGGCTCATCTTCGATCTGGCTTACAATTCGAGTCACCGTCACGGGCAGCAATTTGGTCTGTTCAGGAGTTACATTTGCCACAACTTGCCTCCTTTTGAAATGAAGGGCGAGAGGCACAACCGCACGTTAGTCACACTATTGGGGACCGGCAAGGGTGAGGCCGGTTACTTGGACTCTGCGGATCGCTTC
>DAOVTU010000250.1 GCA_030632925.1 Candidatus Krumholzibacteriia bacterium
GCCCCTGAACCGTGTTGTGGCAGTCGGTGCAGCCCTGGGTGGCGAAGCCGTCGGCATGGGTATGGCAGTCGACGCAGGTGGTCGACACGTTGTGCAGGTGGTCAGCTGCCGCGGAGTTCTGATGGTAGGCCGTGGCGGTATGGCAAACTTCGCAAATGCCATCGTATGTGGCATCGCCATCGGCAAAGGAATTGGCGCCGGTGCGGGCGGTGAACAGGACAGCCTGGGTGCCCGAGTTGGGCGTGGCGATGGTCTCAGGAATATAGGAAAGGTTGGGCGTGGTCCGGTTGTTCACATCGTGGCAGATGGTGCAGTCGTAGCCCTGGTGGCTGGGCGCCTTGTTCGGACTCGCTATGGCGTGGCATGCTTTGCAGTCTTTGCTCTCGTATCCGGCATGGTCAGGCACGGACGCCTGAGCCGAAACGGCTGCAAACACCAACAATAACAGGGCTGTAGTCGACCCGATTCGGCTCACTGCTCCATACTCCCTGAGAAACTCTGATCTCCCACCTATATGCTATAATATTAACAGCTGATCCAGCCCCAATCAAGGATCAAGAGTCAAATTTTAACACCTAATGAGAACAGTGTTCAATTTGAGCGGATTCGGCCAAACGGGCTTGTTGTGACAATCGTCACCTGTTTGCAAATGAGAATGGAATTCATATCGCTCTAAAGAGTCCTGTTGGGCATTTTGGGCCAATCTGCCCAAGCACCGCAAACCGGATAGTCAACGACCGCGAAAACCCATCACCCAGATAGGATTTTGTTGATCTCCACCATTCCATGTTATACAATTAACGAGTCTATATAAACGTAGGAAGCACACATCGGTCGGGGGGCCAGATGTGTCATGAGTTCATCTTTCGTGGGGTCTGCACTACCAATCATGTCCAGATTGTCTTTTGCACTGGTTCTTAGCCTGGTTTTAGGCAGCGCCAGCCTATCTGCAGCCGCACCGGTTGTCGTTGGTGGCGCCACCTCGGTCTCCCCTGCGTCTGTTGACCGGGTCGGTGCTGCGACCACAACCCTCAGTGTCGGGTTCACCGATTCGGCCCAACCGGCCGTCGGCACCTTCACCATCTCATTCCAGCTCCGCGACCCCTTTGACCAGATCACCCTGGTGGCCGACCAACTCCAGCACGGCCAATCCGGCCTGCAAATCATCAATAATGGGGCCGGCTCCTACACCGCCTCCATCACCTGGGACCCGCCGCTCAATGCCCTGGTCGGCAGTTACGATCTGTACGCCACGATCTCCGACGGTGTCGCGACCGCGGTTGTTGACGACTTTGCCAACAACTCCAACGAACTGGCCATCACCAACGGTGGCGAAAACACACCGCCGATCGTGCCCGCCGACGCCACTTTTGTGGCACCCGCAGCGGTCGAGCGCATCGGGGCCAACAGCACCCTGATCCAGGCCCAGTTCTTTGATCCTGATGTGCCAGCAGCTTCGGTCTTCCTGGTCACCTTCAAATTGCAACAGCCGGACCTGGTGGAGTTGGTCCTGGCCCAGGATGCGGCCCACGGCCAGACGGGTGTGAGCATTGTCGCCGACGGTGGCGGGTTCTACACCGCGAGCATCAGTTGGGACCCGTCCGACATCCAGGCCCTGGGTTTCTACGACCTGAGTTTCAGCGTGACAGAAGCGGGACTCGGTTCCACTGACGGCTTTCCCAACAACCTGGACGAGCTGCAGGTTTTTGACGCGCTGTCCAACAACCCGCCCACCTTTGTGGCCAGCACCACCGTCGCCCTGCCTGCTTCGGTCAATCGAAACGGCACCGGCTTCACCATGCTCAAAGCGTCATTTGCAGACCTGGATATTCCGGGGCCGGGAACCTTCCGCATCACGTTCAAAGTGCTCAGCCCGGGTGCCGTGGAAACCACCGTCGTCAACGACGCCACCGACGGTCAACAGGGCCTGCGGGTGGTCAATGTTGGCGGGCAAAATTTCGAGGCCTCGGTGCTGTGGGATCCGACCGATGCGGCCGAAGGCGGGGCCTACGACCTGTACTTTTCAGTGACCGATGCCAACGGAGCTGCCGCCATTGACGACTACGCCGCCAATTCAGGCGAACTGACAGTTTCGGCCGCCTTGCCCGCTGGCGACGGCTACCTGCTGCACCGCACTCCGGATGCGGATAACTGCGGCGGGCCCAACTCGGCCTGCCACAACATCAACGACCACCAGGGCAATTCCTGCATCACCTGCCATTCGGGCCACGGCACGGCCAACATTTACCTCGTGCGCGAAACGATCCAGACGCCGAATTCCGGGCCACAGAATGTGCTGTTCAAGACCAAGGGCATCGGCGACCCGTGGAATGACCCCGACCCCACTCCTGGCGACCCGGCCTCCGGTGCCATGGCCGACGCCAGCGACGGCGTCTACACCAACGTTTGCGAAGTTTGCCACACCGCCACGGGCCACCACCGCAACAACGCCTCCACGCCCCCAGGCAACCACCATGATGCCCAGGATTGCACCGCCTGCCACTCCCACGACACCGGTTTTGGCGCTGGTGAATCCGAAGGCGGCAGCAATTGCAGCAGTTGCCACAGCGTCATTTTTTCAGCCATGCAGGGCGGTGCCGGCGGGCACCATCACGTGATCAATACCGGCAATCCCGACTACGTGGCGACCAACAAAACCTGCCTGATGTGCCATGTGGACCACGACATTTTTCGGCCGGACCTGAACCCCGGTATCGGGCAGCGCGGCAGCAACCTGCGGTCCGATTCGCAGAACACCGTGGTAGCCGGGGACGCCACCGTCCTGAGCAATACCGACTTCAGTGCCCTGGGCAGCGGCGGTTTGTGCCTCTCCTGCCACGGCGGCACCGACTGCCTGGCCTGCCACGCCTTCAAGGGTGGCGAGGTTCCGGCGCCCGGCGAAAAGGCCGCCTTCTACCACTACTGGATCGACAAGAACCAGTTCAACGCCTCGACCATGGTGCACAGCTACAACGTGCCGTCGACCTTCCGCAGCGACGGCTCGACCTTCAACGCCAACTGCGTGAAGTGCCACAACGACGACCAGGTGAAGTCGTACCAGAATTCGGCCGACAAATTCGGCATGCACGCCTCGACGTACCGCGACCTGTTGGCGCCACTGGGACTCGGAACGCCCACCGATCCGTTGGAAGAGGCCTTCTGTTACAACTGCCATTCGGGCACGACCAACCCCAACGCCGGCGCCAGCCTGGACTACTACGGCGTGCGGGCCATGGCCCCGGGCGGGCCGACCTTGATCGAGGCCGAGTTCAGCAAGAACTCCATCCATCCGGTGGGCAGTTTTAATGCCCTGCACGAAGTGGGCGAATTTCCCGCCACCATGCCGCGCCATGTCGAGTGCATGGATTGCCACAACCCCCACGAGGCCACGGCCGACCGTCCGCCTTCGCCGGCCCTCAGTGGCGCGCTGTTCGGCGTCGAAGGCCTCGACATCGACAACGCGATCATCAATCCGGTGACCAGTTCGTACCAGGTGTGCCTGAAGTGCCATGGTGATCAGAACGGTGGCAACCCGGTGGTATCGCGGCAGTTCGTCAATACCAATACGCGGACGGAATTTCATCCCACCAGTGCCTCGTTCCATCCGGTGGCCGCGGCGGGCAAGAACCCCGACGTGCCTTCGTTGATCTTGCCGCTGAACGAAAGCAGCCTGATCACTTGTGAAGATTGCCATGCCTCGGAGGCCGGCGGTGCCCGTGGTCCTCATGGCTCGCAGTACAGCCCGATCCTCAAGATGCAGTACGACACGGCTGACAATACGAACGAAAGTTCGGCGGCCTACGCCCTGTGCTACTCATGCCACAGCCGCACTTCGTTGCTCAGTGATCAGAGTTTCGCCGAGCACGACAAGCACATCCGGGGCGAGGCCACGCCCTGCTCGGTCTGTCACGACCCCCACGGCATCACCTCGGCCCCCAACGGCGATGGCAGCAACCTGATCAACTTCGACGACTCTGTTTGCACGCCCGACCCCAACACCGGACGCTTCGAATTTGTGGACGATGGGTTGTTCAGTGGCACGTGTTATGTTACCTGTCATGGGGCTGAACACGATGGATGGAATTACTGAGCCGTTTGGGTAGGCGCTGTGCGGCCCGGCCGGCCGCTGACAAGGAGCGCCGGATCGTGAAATTTTTCTCCCTGTTTTTTCTGATTTTGTTGGCCGGTGTGCCCGCCCAGGCTGCCGATGCACCTGCCTGGTCGCTGGTCATCCACGGTGGCGCGGGCACCATCCTGCGGGAAAATCTTGACGCCGAAACCGAGGCGGCCTACCGGGCCAAGCTCAGCGAGGCCATGGATGCCGGGGCTGCAATTCTGGCCGATGGTGGCAGCAGTCTCGATGCCGTGGAAGCCACCATCCGGGTGATGGAGGATTCGCCCCTGTTCAACGCCGGCAAGGGCGCGGTGTTCACCGAGGCGGGCGCCAACGAGATGGACTCATCGATCATGGACGGGCGGGATTTGAACGCCGGGGCGGTGGCCGGTATCAAGACCGTGCGCAACCCCATCAGCGCGGCGCGGGCCGTGATGGAAAAATCGCCCCACGTGATGATGGCCCGTGAGGGTGCTGAAAAATTCGCCGCCGCCCAGGGCCTGGTGATGGAAGATCCGGCCTATTTTCGCACCGAGCGGCGCTGGCAGGGATACCTGAAGGCCAAGGAGAAGCGGGACGCCGACCCGGACCGCAAACACGGCACCGTGGGTTGTGTGGCGGTGGACCAGGCAGGCAATATCGCGGCTGGCACCTCGACCGGCGGCATGACCCTCAAGATGTGGGGCCGCATCGGCGACTCGCCCGTCATTGGCGCGGGCACCTACGCCAACAACAAGACCTGCGGCGTGTCGGCCACTGGGCACGGTGAATATTTTATCCGCAATGTGGTCGCCTATGACATCTCGGCCTTGATGGAATACGCCGGATTGTCACTGCAGGAGGCCGCTGAAAAAGTGGTGCTGGGAAAACTGGTGGCGCAGCAGGCAACCGGTGGCATCGTGGCCCTGGATGCCGAGGGAAACATCGCCATGGTGTTCAATACGCCGGGCATGTATCGGGGATTTCGCGAGTCGAATGGCGAAGGCCAGGTGGCAATTTTCGGCGAGTAGAATGTACAAAAAAACGCCCCGCGGTCATTGCACCGGGGGGCGTTTTTTTTGATCGGCGTTACTTGAGCAACGTCATCTTGCGGGAAGTGGTCTCGCCGGCAGTCATGTATTTGTAGAAGTACATGCCGCTGGGCACCATCTGGCCTGCTTCATTGCGGCCGTCCCAGGTCACTGAACGTTCGCCCTCGGGCACCGTTTCGCTGACCAGGGTCCGGATGCGCTTGCCGCTCAAATCGTAGACCGCCAGATCCACATGCCCGTCGCGCGGCACGGTGAACTTGATCTCGGTCTGCGGGTTGAACGGGTTGGGGGAATTCTGCTGCAGGCGCACCAGTTTGATGGGCGTCTCGGGCGTCACCGGAGCGAACGGGTTGTA
>DAOVTU010000217.1 GCA_030632925.1 Candidatus Krumholzibacteriia bacterium
CCGGGTCCTTCGGGTTCGGATCACAGAAGTGGTACGGCAGGCGCAACATCATGTGGTTCATGAACGGATCCCAGAGCAGCTTGTCGGCACCCAGCATGCGCAGCTGTTCCGCCCGGCTGACGGTGCTGTTGTTGCGAAAAACCTGCTGGGTGTATTCCAACCACAGACTGGTGTCACCGGCACGAAACTCCAGGCCCAGGCCCAAATCACTGGTGTCGTTGCTGCCGTTGCCGCCGGCCTCGACAGCAGATTGATAGCGTGGCGGCCAGGGATTCAGAAAGACGGTTCCCGCACCATAACCCGCCTCCTCGGCTCGGTTCCAGGTGCGGCCCAGATTCACGTGCAGGCGCATTTCCGGCAGGGTGCTTTCCTGCCAAAAGACCATGGTCAGGGCCGCACCGGTGTAGGGTGAAAACACGCCTTCGCCCAGACCCACCGAAGTGTTGCCCATCGGGATATTTCCCCCGCCCACCAGGGCGACATGAAAATTACGGTCGGTCAGCGACCGGCCCGCCACCACTTGCCAGGTGCCATCGCCCCAGCCCGATCCGGTTTCGGGTACCCAATCCACGCCACCAGACCAACTGCGCCAGGGAACTTCGGCCCGGACGTGCAGCCAGGGACGCAGGCCCGCCTCCAGGGACAGGCTGTAGTCCTGGTGTTGGACACGGTTGAGAAAGTCGTTGAGGATCAGCACCGTTTCGTACTGGTGCACCTGCAGACCGAGGGAAAACAGGCCGTCTGCCGGCAGAGCCGCTGAGGTGATCCGGGTCAGGAGCACCGAGTCCTGATGCTCGGACAAAATGCGGGGTTCAGGTTCCCGTACCGGTGGCGGACGGTCCTGTCCCAGGGCGGCACCGCTGCCAAGCAGTGCCATGACCAGCAGCGCCGTGGCCAGGAGCCAACTATTCAATTTCCGTGGGCTGATTTTCAACCTTCGTCTCCGGATTTTTCGGCGGACGCTTCGGCGGACGCTTCGGCCTCCGGTTCGGCCTCCGGTTCGGCCTTTTTTATTTCATCCATATAGTTCATCTGCAAATCCATGACCGCACCATCAAGGGCGCGCAGCAAATCTTCCGGCGTATCGGTGCGGCACTTGGCCTTCAGCATCTCCAGCACGTCGATGCTGGCCTTGGCCTGCTCCAGGTTCAGGGTGGCTTCGCCGGTGACGGGGTCCTGGATCTTGCCCATCTGTTGCATGGCTGCCGCCTGCAGACTGAACATCAATCCGGCCAGCACGTGGTCGTGTTTGGTCATTTCCAGATTGCTCATCTTGTTTTCCTTTTCTGTGGGCCAGCTGTACCCGGTTCATCTGTTGGACCCGATCAGATCCGGTCAAATTCGTCGCGCACCGACCCCATCACCATCTCGATCAGGTCTTCAAGGGTCACAAGGCCCAAAGGGTTCCCGTGGGCATCAACCACGACGGCCATTTGGCGGCCCTGGCCGCGCAACTCTTCGAAAAGTTCGTACGGGGACATGCGTTCGTCCACCAGCAAAAACGTGCGCCACAGTTTGCGGGGCACGAAGCGTCCATGGTCCTCGCTGGGCAAGAACAGCAGATCCCGCACCATGAGGTAGGCCTGCAGCTGGTGCCCATCTTCCCGGGTGATCGGCAGGCGGCTGAATCCCGAGCGGGCCGCCACCTGCAAACACTCAGCCACCGTGGTTTCCGGCCCCACGCAGACGATCTGGTCCAGGGGGCGCATGATACGGGTCAGGGAGAAGCCCGCCAACTGCAGAAAGCGGTCCAGGGATTCGGCAAAGCGCCGGTCGCCGGGATTGCTCGCCGGCTTGGTCAGCAACATGGCCGCCAGATTGCGCCGGTCCAGGCTTTGGCCCTGGCCATCTTCGGCAGGCAATACGCGGCGCCAGAGGCCGGTGTAGCCGCGCAGGACCCAGCGCACCGGTGTCAGTATGGCCGTGGCCACCGCCAGGCCCGGCGCCGAGGCCAGGGTCAGCCGTTCCGGGAACTCCCGGTACAAAACCTTGGGCAGGATCTCGCCCAGCGAAATGATGACCACCGAGGCGACTGCCACGCTCAACCACTCGCCCCGCTCGCCGTACCGCCGGGTCAGTTCAGCCGTCACCACGGCGGTGAACGTGACGTTGAACAGGTTGGTGCCGATCAGACAGGTCAGGATGGGGTCTTCGATGTTGCGCAGCTTGGCCAGCAGGTTGCGCACACCTGGGGTGCCGGAATCCTTGGCCCGGTGCAACCGCACTCGGCTGGCGCTCATGAAACCGGTTTCGGTGCCCGAGAAAAAGGCCGACATCAACAGGCTGATCAGGGCGACGGCCAGGACTTCATAAAGGGTCACGACTCAACCCCCGTTCCATTGCTGCGCTCGTCGCCCAGCAAGGTCACCTTCAGGCGGTCGACCCGGTGGCCTTCCATCTCCAGGACCGTCAGGCGAGCTTCCGGCAAAGTGACCCGATCGCCAGGTGCGAGCACCCGGCCCAGTGTGGTCATCAGGTAGCCGGTCACCGTGACGTAGTCCCGACTCGGCGGCAGGCGTAGTCCACAGGCCTCTTCCAATTCGCGCAGGTCGGTGCGGCCGCCGATCACCCAGCGCCCCCCGCCGAGGGCGACGACTTCGGAATCGTGGCTGGCGGTGTCGGCCACCGGGCCCAGCAGCGCTTGCAGGCAATCGGCCATCGTCACGATGCCGGTGTAGTCGCCGTGCTCGTCAACGACGGCTGCGAGGTGGGCCCCGCCCGCGCCCATCTCGGCCAAAAGGGCCGCCACATCTTTGCTTTCGGGTACAAATAGTAGGTCGCGCAAGCCCTCCCGCAGGGGAAACTCGGGCACTGGACGACGGCCCAGCAAATCTTTGAGGTGGAACAGTCCGACCGGACGTTCGCCCTCGGGGCCGGTCACCAGATAGCGATTGAAGCCCGCACGACGGGCCGTGGCCAGCACCTGTTTGAGGGACATGTCCGGCTTCAGGTCCACCACGGCGGTGCGCGGCGTCATGATGTCGGCCACCGCCAGATCTTCCAGTAACAGCAAACGGGCCAGGCTGCGGCCTTCGGTTTCGGTCAGGGTCCCGTCTTCAACGGCCATATCGCAGGCGGTTTGCAGTTCGGCCATGCTCATGGGCGCGTTGCCGGTGGGTTCGGAAGGCAGAATGCGCACCACAGTGGCGGTCACGGCACCACTGATGATCAAAAGGGGACGGGTCAGGGCCAGCCAGAAGCGCAAGGGCCCCTGCCCCACCAGGGCGGTGCGTTCGCGGTAGCGCAAAGCCAGCATTTTAGGGGTGATCTCGCCCAACAGGAGCAAGGTCAGGGTCGTGACTGGCACCGCAACAACGACTCCGTTGGGTCCAAACCAGGACAAGCACAAGCTGGTGGCCACCACACTGGCGGCAATGTTCACCAACAGGTTGCCAATCAACAGGGCCGACAGCAGATCGTGTCCGCGGCCCACCAGGGCCACCACCCGCTGGCCGGCCTTGCCACGGCCTTGCCCGAGGCGGGCCAAATCAGCCGCCCCCAGGGAAAAGAACGCCGTCTCGGTGCCCGAAAACGAGGCCGACAGCGCCAGCAGGATCAATAGCAGGATGATTTCCAAGTCCGTGGTGCTCCGCTCTCGCGCCAGAGGCCCATCCCCAGGTGCGGCCGGATGTTAAACCGTCCGGCGAATCGGGGCAAGCTATGGCTGACATCCTGGCTGGCCCGGCGCCCCTTGCCTACCAGCCTGCGGAAAACCATTTTCACCCACCGGGATTCTGGTATGATCGGACCAAATGTCTCCAATGGGTTCCTGAAAGGTTTCATGCGCGAAATTCTCGTCATCCGTTTTGGCGCCCTGGGCGACCTGTGCGTGCTGGGCTGGGCCTTGTCCCGGCTGGCGGACAGCTGTGCGCCGGGCACCTGCCGCATCACCCTGGTGACCAAGGCGGCCTTCGCCCCGGTCATGGGCGAAGTGCGTGGCGTGGACGAGGTCATTGCCCTGGATGGCTCGGGTATCAGCGCGGTTTGGGCACTGGCCCGGCAACTGAAAAAACGGCGCTGGGATGTGGTGATCGACGCGCACAATATCTTGCGCTCCCGCCTGCTGCTGGCAATGCTCGGCCGCAGGCCTGACGCCAGGCTCGCCAAGGACACCACCGCGCGTCTGCGTTTCATGGCTTTTGGGCACCAGAACTTCCGTTTGAACCAGCGCATGATTGATCGCTTTGACGCCTTGATGACCGGCGTTGCATCTGCGGCCACCGATGAGTCCGCGCCTGCCCCCCTGGGCCATTTGTCAGGCCTCAGGGAAAACAATTCTTCGCCTCCAGTATTGGGTTTGGCCCCGGGTGCCCAATGGGACACCAAACGGTGGCCAGCTGAGCACTTCGCAACCCTGGTCAAGATGTTCCGCACACAGACCAACGGTTCGGTGCAGGTTTTCCTGGGTCCCCGCGAACAGCAATGGTATCCGGACAGTGCGCTGGAGAAGGCCGTGGCCACGGACGACGCCGTCGAAGTCGTGCAACTGCCCGACCTGCCTGATGTCGCCCGACGCCTGGCCGCCGTTGACATCCTGGTCACCAACGACAGTGGCCTGCTGCATCTGGCCGAAGCAGTGGGCACCAGAGTCCTGGCATTTTTTGGACCAACGGTGCGCGAGTTCGGGTATTTCCCCCTGCAGGAGGGCAGCCGGGTGCTGGAGACCGAACTTTCCTGCCGGCCCTGTTCGCGCAACGGCAAGGCTCCGTGTCACCGTAAGGATCTGGCCTGCCTGGTTCCCATTTCGCCGGCTTCGGCCCTGGAGCAGTTGATCAGCATGCTGGCAAAGGACGTGTCGAAATGAGCGCCAAACCGGCGGGCCACTCCCTGCGCCTGTACCGCAGCCTGAGTCCGGCCCTGTGCCAGGCCGCCAAGCTGGCGGGGAATTTTTCGCCCAAGCTGGCCACCGGTCTGGAAGGTCGGCAGGGTTTGATGCGGCGATTGCTCGATGCCACCGACACCGTGCGCCACGGCGTGTGGTTCCATGTGACATCGGTGGGCGAGTACGAACAGGCGCGGCCCATAATCGAAACCGTCAAGGCCCGCTGGCCCGAGATACCGGTGATGGTCACCCATTTTTCGCCGTCCGGATACCACTTCGCACTCAAGCGGCCATGCGCCGACCTGCACGACTACCTGCCCTTCGACCATCCGGACGAGATGGACCAACTGGTACGCGCCTGGCAACCGCGCCTGCTGGTGTTCGTGAAATTTGATTGCTGGCCCAACCAGGTGTTGGCCGCCGACCGGGCCGGCGTGCCCATCGTGCTGTTGGCCGGCAGTCTGCAACCCAACAGCGCTCGCCTCAAACCACTGGCCCGCCCCCTGTACCAGGATGTGTTTGATCGATTCGCACACCTGGGTGTTTGCACCGAAGAAGACCGCACCCGTTTCGTGGACGGGCTGGGCACCGAGGCACCGGTATCGGTCACGGGCGACACCCGGGTCGAGCAGGTCATTGTGAGGTACGAAGCGGCCAGTGCCGGCGAAACCTGCGCGCGGTTGCGCCAACTCGGCGGCCGGCTCTTTGTCATGGGCAGCACCTGGCCGCCGGATGAAAAGCTCTGGTTGCCGGTGCTGCGGAAATTGTTGGACGAGTTCCCGGACGTGCGGGTGATCCTCACGCCGCACGAACCGGAGCCCGAACGTCTGGCCGGGCTTGAATCCGCCCTCGAAGCCAAGGGCATCACTCACCAGCGGCTGTCCACCTTGATGGCCGAGACCACCGTTGGGGCCAATCATCCAGCCCGCGTGATCCTGACCGATTCCATCGGCGTGCTGGCGGAAATCTACCGGGCAGGCCATCTTGCCTACGTGGGCGGCAGTTTCACGACCGGAGTGCACAATACCATGGAGCCCGCCGTGGCCCACATGCCGGTCCTGTTTGGACCGGTGATCCAGAATGCCGAAGAGGCCGCTGTCCTGGTGCAACGGGGCGCCGGCTTTGTTTTGAAACAGCCAGCC
>DAOVTU010000345.1 GCA_030632925.1 Candidatus Krumholzibacteriia bacterium
AGGCCGCCGCCAAGGCCGCCAACGCCGATCAGTTCATTGCGCGGTTGCCTGGGGGTTATGAAACCATCATCGGCGATCGCGGCCTGAAGCTGTCCGGTGGCCAGCGGCAGAGGTTGTCCATCGCACGGGCGATTTTGAAGAACCCGGCGATCCTGTTGCTGGATGAGGCGACCAGTGCGCTGGATACTGAAGCGGAACAATTGGTGCAGGAGGCCATCGACCGCTTGGTGAAAGACCGCACCACGATCGTGATCGCGCATCGGTTGTCGACGATCCAGAATGTGGATCGGATCTATTTGCTGGAAGAGGGCGAAGTGGTGCAGGTGGGGACGCATGATGAGTTGTTGGCGGCTGGGGGCCGGTATAAGGAATTGTATACGATGCAGTTTCAGCGGGGGTAGAGAACAGCCCAGCCTGTTCGGACTGCGACCAATGTGACTGTCACAGTTGGCTCCCGCGATAAGCGACAGCATTTTGTCGCGCGATCGTGCGCGCTTCACAAATGTGGTATAATCATGCTCTATATTGCTCCACGTTAGACAATCAGAGGGTATAGTCATGCGTTCGATTTTTATTTCAATACTCGTTTTGGGTATGGTTCTGAGTGCCACCCCCGCCACCGCCTCTTATTGGGGCCTTGCCGGCTGTTCCGGCGATGACACCGCCGCCATTTTCCAAGAAGACTATCACGCGAACCTATTCGAGGTCGGGCCGCCCATTGCCTTGGGGCCGTTGGGTGAAAACCCCAGCGATGCGGTCCATCGCCCTCGCCCCGGGGATGAAGTGTGGATCACCGGTGCCGACGGGAATGGGGTGGTGGTGATTGACCCCACCGGCGCGGTTGTTCACGAGATTCCGACGGGTGCGTACCCGGTTTCAGTGGCCTTCAGCCCTCTGCATGGCATTGCTCTGGTCAGTTGCCGTGACAGTGACCGGTTGGACATCGTGGATCTGGCCACCTACACCGTTGTCGACAGTCTGTCTATTCCGGGGGGCCATCCCGGCAATATCGTCTATGACCACCGGGGCAGTCAGTTTTTTGTCGTGGAGTGGAATGGCGACATGTTGTACAAGATCGCGCCGGACGGATCGAGCATCTTGGGCCAGGCCTCGGTCGGCACCAACTTGTGGCAGCTCGCCATCGATCCCAATGAGCGTGATAGGCCTCTGTATCTGACTGATCGCGGCACCGACCAGGTGCGGTTCATCGACCCGGAGAGCCTCACTCAGATCGATGCGATTGTTGTCGGTGACGATCCCATGGGCATCGATGTGGACTTCGGACTTGTTTTAGTTTGCTGTGAAGGTAGCAATGATGTGTTTTTGATCGACGGCTTCAACAATGGTGCTGTCACTCGACTCGAATTGCCGGCGGACGCTGATCCTCGCGATGTGAGTGTCACCACCGGTGTTCTCGCCGTGAAGGGCCAGAACGACCTCAGGTTTGGCGCTGCCTATGTTTGCGGCGGCCTGACTTCAGCCGGCAGCCCGGTCTATGTTTTTGACATGTGGTCTTTTGCGCTTGTAGACACGATTTATCTGCCCGGAATTGACGCCAGTGTGGTCGCGGTGGAAGCGCAGTGGCCCATACCTTCGGCAGTGGAAGACTTGCCCGGTGCCTCGGTTTTGAAGGTGACCGCCACGCCCAATCCGTTTAATCCCAGCACAACGGTTTCTTTCACCTTGAATGAGCAAGCTGAGGTCGCTCTTGGCATATTTGATCTAGCCGGACGTCTCGTGCGCCGCATTGACAGGGGCACGATGGATGTAGGATCGCGATCGATTGCCTGGGACGGTTCCGATGGGAACGGTCGCCGGTGTTCAGCGGGCACCTACTTGCTGTTGTTGGAGGCGGGGAAATTGCAAGCCGGTACGAAAGTGTTGTTATTGCCTTAATCTGGCGGTTCTCTGATTTTTTCCATGGTGCGCGGAAACGGAAAAACGACCAGATAGTGGCCCTGAAACGAAGTCTGGAACTAAAATGCAACAAAATCACTCCTGTTACGTTCTAACCCAGCCCACAGCGATTCCCCCCACCGGAATCCATCAATCTGCCGACCACCCATAACGATACAGGGAGAAACGACATGAAGAAGAATCTGGCAATTCTAGGAGTCCTGGTTTTGAGCCTGACCCTCGCCAGCGCGGCTTTGGCGGGGGACAAATGCAACAAGTCCAACGCCTCCAGTTGCAACACGGCAAAGACCGCCGTTGCCGAAGGCAACCACTGTCCCACCACAGCGGCCAAGGCTGCCTACGCCAGCACCCTGGAAAGCTCCGGCTGCAAGAAGACCGCCAAGGCTGCCTACACCAAGACCATGGGTGAAGTCGCCTTTGCCAATGCCCTGGCCGAAAGCCACTGCAGCACGACCGCTGCCAAGGCCACTTATGCCATGGTGCAAGAGCAGACCGGATGCTCCGCCACTGCTGCGTCGGCCACCAAGCACGCCGTGGCCCAGGCTGCGTACAACAAATGCCTGAGCGAGACCGGTTGCGAAAAGACCGCCGATGCGACCTACGAAAAAACGGCCATGGCTGTGGCCGAGGAAATCGAGAAGCACACGGCTGAGGCCGATGAAGAAGAGTCTTCCTGAGGCGGGTTTGCCGCACGAGACAGGTCTGAAATGAGAGCACCCGAGCCTACGGTTCGGGTGCTCTGTATTTATGAGGACTGCAATAGACTCTGATCTGGGTCAGGCACCGTAGATTCCCATTGAGTCGTTACGGAAACTGCCGATATCTACCCTTAGTGGAATAACTTATCGGTACATGCGGGGAAGCTTCAGTGTTCAAAGGCGATCTCACCAGATTCTCTCCAGGCGATCTGCTCTCTTTTCTGAGTCACCTGAATCAGGAAGGCGTGCTGACGGTCAATCGTGCTGATGAGGGCTTGAATGTCCACTTCCAGCAGGGTTTTGTGGCCGCGGCCCACTCGGAACAGGCCGATGCCAAGATGCTGGAGGCGCTGCGGGCCGGCGGCGTGATTTCGGCTGACCAGTTTACCGATCTGGATCAGGCCCGCCGGGAAACCGGACTGCCGTTGCGCCAAATTCTCATCGACTCGGGCGAGGTGGATCTGGACGAGATCCAGCCGACCCTTATCATCGGCGTGCACGAAACCATTTTTCAGTTGTTCACCTGGGGCTCCGGCGATTTCCAGTTCAACGAAGTGAGCCTGGACCAGTCGGCTGCCGGCCAGATGTTCGACTGCACGGCCCTGACTTTGGATGCGGCCCGGCAGGTCGACGAATACCTCGAATTTTTGCGCAACATCGCCTCGGAAAATATGGTCCTGTTCCGCACCCAGGCGGGGCAACAAGCTGCCGACTGCAGCGATGAAGTCCGGTATGTGCTGCACGAGGCCGGGGGCGAAAAAACCGTCCGGCAGGTGGTGACCGGTGGACCTTTCACGAGCTTTGCCACCGCCAAGGCCATGGAAGAAGCGCTGCAAAAAAAGTGGTTCGAGTTGCGGCCCGGACGAAATGCGGCGCCCGAACCGGTGGCCGAACCCATCGGCGAAGAGAGCCTTTTTCTTTCCTACAAACGGTCGACGCTGAAGGTGTTGCAGGCCGAGGGCAAACAGAAACAAATCGGCGAGTTGATCGGCTACTGCCGCGACAACTTCGACTATTTCATCCTGTTCGATTTCAAGCAGAACTCGGTCGTGCGCAGTCTGCGCTTCCAGCGCGATGAAGAAGGGCGGCGCCTGGGCGTCGAGTTGCCCAGTCCGGACTGTGGTTTGGAAAGCGACGGCACCTTCCGCTTCGTCCGCGAATCGCAGGTGCCGTTTTTTGGCGAGGCCTTTGATTCGCCCCTGCTGAAAGCCCTGGGCGAACCCGCGCCTGTCGGCGACTGCGCCATCATTCCCCTCGGGGGCAAGGGCGACAAGGCGTACCTGCTCTATGTGGCGGCCGACGGCGCGGCGCAGGTGCCCGGTCCATTGCACTATCTGGAAATGATTTCCTGGCTGATTCATTCGCCACATGAAGGCAAGCAGGTTCAGGCGGCGCCGGTCAGAGAAGCCGAAAATACGGCACCCGCCAGCGCGCCGGGCAAGACGACTGCTGCCGAAGCGATGATCGCCGCGGTGAACGAACTGCCGCCCATGCCCCAGGTTGTCTCCCAGGTCATGGAGTTGTTGTCGGACCCCAACAGTCAACGTTCCGACATGATCAAAGCGTTGTCGCGGGATCCGGCCCTGGTGGCCCGGCTGATTCGTGTCAGCAACTCGGCCCTCTATGGTCGCGGCGAAGAAACCACTTCGTTGGGCCAGGCGGTCGTGCGGCTGGGCGCCAATACGGTGCGCAGTCTGGTCATGGCCGCCTCGATGAGATCCTTGTTCCCGCTGGACGATACCAATACCGGTGTGTGGGGCCAGGCCCTGTGGCAACACGCTGTGGAATGCGGATTGGCCAGTCGACAGGTGGCCCTGGCTACAAACTATGCTGATCCCGAAGAAGCCTTCGTCGCCGGTGTGCTGCACGACATGGGTAAAGTCGTCATTCTG
>DAOVTU010000356.1 GCA_030632925.1 Candidatus Krumholzibacteriia bacterium
AACAAGGCTGTCACCGATATGTACAGCCTCATCGACATCCAGTGCCGCAAGGGTCTCATGCCCAAGAGCCGGGCTTCCCGTTTGAAGGCCCGCATGGCGCAAGCAGCGGCCAAGTAGGTTCTGCGGGTAGGTTTTTGGATAGATTGCAAGAGGGTCCTCGTATCGGGGACCCTCTTGTCGTGCCTGAATTTGTGCCTGAAACTGTCGCAATTTTTTTCGTCACATGCAGCGGCTGTCAACCGCCCGCCAACCCCTGCAGAACATCCGTCAAGCTGTACAGCCCAGGTGCACGCCCGTGGGCAAAGCGCACCGCAGGCAAAACCCCACGCATGAACGCCTGCCGCGAATGGGCCCGATGGGTCACCACCAGGGTTTCTTCCTGATCACTGAAGGTCCAGGTGTGCTCGCCGATCACGCCGCCGAGTCGCTGGCTGTGAGTGGGCGCCAACTCGCCACCGCGATGTTGCTGCCAAACCTCGGCCAAATGAGCCGCCGTGCCGCTGGGCTGATCGATCTTCGTCACGTGATGCGTCTCGATTTGCTCAGCATCAAATTCGCCGGGCAGAGTCCGCGCCAGCAATTGCAGGAGCATTTGCAGGGTCGGGATGCCGATGCTGTAGTTGGCGGCCTTCACCACCGGAAATTCCGCGGCATAACCATCCAGCGCTGCCAGTTGTTCAGCAGTGTACCCCGTGGTGCCGATGACCAGGGCGGCTCCCAGCTTCCGTCCCTGCTCCAGCAGGCCATCCAGGGCCGGCGCCAGGCTGAAATCCACGACCACACATCCGGCTGGCAACTCGGTCGCCATCTGGTCCTGCCCAATAACCGGCAGGGATGGATGCAGTTCGCCAGCGGCCAGTGTGCGCCCCGGTTCGGTAATCAGGCCCACCAGATCAGCATCTGCTGCGTCCTCCATCAGAGAGGTCAGCAGGCGCCCCATGCGGCCTTCAGCTCCGTGTATGGCAACGGGTATGGCAACGGGAATCAAGAAGCCCCCTCCACGCCAGTAATGTCCTTATCCAGAAGATTGGACAAGGTCCCCTCGTAGAACTGCACCAGGTAGGTCAGGCTCTGTTCGTTCACATGCACCAACGGCAGGCGCGGGTCACGCTTGCAAAGGCCCGCCATGGACAGCATTTCTTTCACCGGCACCGGATTGGCTTCCACAAAGCAAGCCGCGGTGATGGGATCAAAAGCACGGCTCATGGGCCAAGCTTGATTGATGTCGCCAGCCGCCCACGCGGCCCAGAAGCGCGACATGGCTCCGGGCAACAAGTTGCTGACCACACTGATGGCGCCATGGCCGCCCATGCCGAAGATGTTGAAATTCAGGCCGTCGTCGCCCGAGAAAACTTTCAGGTCACAGCGAGCGATGGCCTCTTCAATCTGGGCCAGATTGCCACTGGCTTCTTTCAACGCCACGATGTTGGGCTCGGCAGACAATTGGGCCGCAGTCTCGGGCAGGATGTTCACGGCCGTGCGTCCGGGCACATTGTAGAGCACCAGCGGGATGTCCACCTTGCGGGCCACGTGACGGTAGTGGGCCAGCAGCCCCTGCTGCTGCGGCTTGTTGTAGTAGGGCGAGATGAGCATGGCGGCGTCGGCGCCCCACTCCTTGACCTTGAGCGTCTGCTCCAGGGTCACGGCGGTGGAGTTCGAGCCGGAGCCAGCCACCACGGCGCACTTGCCCCGGCACAGGTCGACTGCTGCGCGCACCATCCATTCCTTCTCGGCCATGGTCAAGGTCGCGGCCTCGCCGGTGCATCCCACCGGTACGATGCCGGCCACGCCGCCGTCGATCTGGCGCTGGATCAGGACTTCCCACGCCTTGCGGTCCACCTGGTCACCGGCAAACGGCGTCACCAGAGCCGTATAAATGCCATCGGGCATCTCCCAGGTCTTATTGCTCATGAAAAATTCTCCTCAGACATACAGGGTTCAAACAGACAGAGATCAAACAGACAAAGTAATTTGGCCGCTGTAACTGGCGACCGCCGGACCGCGCAGCAAGAGTTTCCCCTGCTCCCGGTCCACCGTGATTAGCAACAGGTCACCACCGCGCGTGCGCACCGCCACCGGGCTTTCGGCTTGATTCAGATGGCACAGTACCACCGCTGCCGCCGATGCGCCAGTGCCGCAGGCGAGAGTCTCATCTTCCACACCGCGCTCATAGGTGCGCAGCAGGAACTCGGCGGAATCTTCGGCCCGGGCCACCCAATTGACGTTGGTGCCAGCGGGGGCAAAAATCTCGTGGTGACGGAAGGTGCTGCCCCACTTGCGCAGGTCGATATTCTCGGTATCCGGCACCGGAATCACCAGATGCGGCACGCCGGTATTGCAGGCGGCGTGGTGGTCCCACGGGCTGTCCGGCAATTCCACCTGCAGGTCGAGATCCGTCCAGCCAGTGAGGCTGACGGTGATGTCGTCGGGACTGTGCACCACGCCGGTCAGCACGCCCGCCTGGGTGTCGAAGGTGCAGGCCTGCCCCACCAGGTCGCGTTCGTGAGCAAAGGCCACACTGCAACGGGCGCCGTTGCCGCACATTTCCACTTCGCCACCGTCGGCATTAAAATAGGTCATGCGAAAGTCGGTTTTGCCCTCACGGCCCGGCCCGATAATAATCAAACCGTCGGCCCCCACTCCAAGGCGCCGGTCACACAGAAAGGCGATGACCTCCTGGGTCAGAACCAGCCCCTCGGGCAGTTCCCGTTGGTCCAGAAAGACAAAGTCGTTGCCGGCGCCGTGCATCTTGGTGAAAACGAGGTTTGCGGTTTTGCCCATTATTCTTCCTTTTCCACTTCTTCTTCCCCAACCTCTTCCTCTGCTGCCTCTATGATGGTGCCAAGGCTGTCGGCCGCAGCGCCGAGGCCGCTGCTGTCGGGCATCGCCGGCATTGGCGGCGGAGGCATCCAGGGCGTCACCGTGTAGGCTTCCAGCGGAAGCTCCACGCTGGTATCAAGGCCCGGATCCACAAAAATGTCTTCGACCAGCAACCAGGGCTCCAGGAAGTGGGTCGTCACGCTGTCTTCTCCAACGTAACGCAGCGAGTCCGGGATGGCGCCCAGCAAGCTGTCGGGCACGCCACTGAAGAGCGAGTCCCCGTCCACATCCATGAAGACGACCAGACGGTTGTTGCCCGGCAAGACGTCGCCAACCGGACTTTCGATCGCCGGGTCGAGGGCCGCATAATTGGCCTGGGCCAGGGCCACCGGAACCCAGCCGGTGTCCTCTTCGGAAATGGACATCGTCCAGGCCAACGGGGACCCGGCAGAGTCGGGCAGTTCAAACGGCGCGATGAGCATTCGGCCCGGCGTATTGGTCGGGAAAAGCGTCGTGACTCCTGCCACGGCCTCAACCAGATTCACCGTCAGGCTCAGGGTGTCGGGCAATAGTCTTTGGGCCTCTGTTTCGCCGGGCCGCAGGTCACCGTTGGCATCGGCAAAAGCCCGCAGCAACCACGGTCCGCCCGGTGTGGGCAACCAGTTAAAAGTGAAGGCTCCGGTATTGTCCGTCACCGTGCGGCGCAGAAGGTTCTGTTCGAAATATTCCAGGGTATCGGGTGGCACGTCGTACAGTTCCACCACGCCGTTGGTGACGGCGCTGTCGGCCATGACCAGCACGCCGCTGATGCGCCCGGATGGGATCTCGCCACCAGTGGAAAGGGGATAACGGCGGCTGCGGCGGTTGGCCACTTTGTGGGCGTCGCGCATGCCTCCCGCCACTTCCACCACAATGACGGTGTCGGCCGGTAAAGGATATTCCAGGATGATTTCCGCCCGCGTCGCGCCGTGCCATTTGGTCTGCCGGATGCGCTGGTCGGGAAAAAAATGAAGCCAGGTGACGGCCGAGACCCGGTCCATTTTTTCAGAGAAGGTCAGGTCGAGGGTTTCGACCACGTTCAGGCCGGTGCTTGCCGAATCCGGAATCATGAACACCAGATGGGGCCGGATCTTGTCCACCGGTCCGCCGGGAGGCGGTTCCACCACTGCGCAGGCCTGCATCAACAACCCCACCAAACCGATCAGGGCCAGGCCGGCGGCGGCCCGGATGGAAATCCGGGCGCCACCTCTGATTTTGCTGATGCCTTTGCGTGTGCGGATACTGTCCTCCTGATTGACCTGCCGCGTTCTGTGCCGTGCCCTACTTGATCAGGCTGGCCAGGATGGCGCGCTGGGCGTGCATCCGGTTCTCGGCCTCATCAAAGACCACCGAGTGCGGCCCGTCCATCACTTCGTCGGTGATTTCCTCGCCGCGGTGGGCCGGCAGGCAGTGCAGCACGATGTGATCCTTGTCGGCACCGGCCAGCAGATCGCTGGAAATCTGGAACGGTGCGAAGTCCTTGCGGCGCTTGATGGCTTCCTCTTCCTGGCCCATGCTGTAGAAGGCATCACTGTAGATGACGTGGGCGCCTTC
>DAOVTU010000558.1 GCA_030632925.1 Candidatus Krumholzibacteriia bacterium
ACGCCTCCCAGGCTTCGGTTTCACTGTCTTGGGCGTAAACCAGCACCCGGGAACACAATTCCGGCGCCGTCTGGCCCGCGTCCAGGCAGACTTGCAGCTCCGCGACCTCAAAACCGGCCGACCGGACGCCATAAATCACGAGCAGGGCGTTGTGCGGGTCAAACAGTGCGGGCAAAGGTACCAGCGCGCCGGCTATCGCAAACTCGCGCGGCCACTCCGCAGCCGCCGGGTCGGTGCCCAGCAAGTGCGCCAATAAATCTGCGAAACTGCCTGAGTTGTCGGAGCGCAACGAGATCTCCCAGTTTGAAGTGTCGCGTGATCTTCGCCGTTTTTGGTGGTCGGAACAAGCCCAGCCTTGTCGCCAACCACCCGCTGGGCTATTGTACGCACATGAACATGATTATCAAAATCGCGAGGTCACGCATCGTGGTCGGGGCTGCCGCCCTAAGTCTCTTCGTCATCGCCGGTTGCGGCGGAGACGTGGAATATACCGAGCGGCAAACTCCGGGTTCGAGCGCGGCTGACGCAGCTTCTGAAGCTCCCGCTGCCAAGAGCAGTATTGACGACCACCCCCATGCCACGGGTGCCGTCACCCTGGCCGGCATCATTTTTACGCGCCCAACGGCCTGGTCCGACCTGGGCAACAGCGGCATGCGCCAGGCCCAGTACCGTACTGATCCAGTGCAGGGCGACACGGCCCAGGGCGAGGTGAACGTCTTCTACTTCGGGCCCACTTCCGGTGGCGGCGTCGAAGCCAACCTCGACCGTTGGGTCGGCCAGATGGTCATGCCCGACGGCAGCGATTCGGCTGCCAGCGCCAAGCGCAGCACCTTCGTCGCCAACGGCATGAAAGGGCACATTGTGTCGCTGAACGGCAACTACAAATCCGGCGGCGGACGTCCCATGGGTGGCGACACCACGATCATGGAAGGCTACCGGTTGGTCGGCGTGGTGCTCGAAGGTCCGCAAGGCAGTTTGTTCTTCAAGCTGACCGGCCCCTTGGCAACAGCCGAGGCGATGGAAAGCGACTTGCTGGAGATGGTCAAAGCCGCGCGCCCATAACTTCGAACTTTTTTGGCTTGTGCATCGTAAGGGATCCCCGGTTGGGGATCCCTTCGTTTTGGGGCTATAGCTGCCCGTTTGTGTTATCCTTTGCCTATTCAAATCGCTCGGACTTCCAAATCTCCTCTTATTCCGCGGAAGGCATCATGCCCAGTTACCTGCGATCCATCTCGGCATGGATATTCTGTTTGTTCTGTCCGGCACTGGTTGTCGCGGCAGACACCGCTCTGCCGGATCTTTCGGCGCAGACGATTTTGACGGCCAGTCCGGACAGTGCCCTGACCGCCGCCCTGCAACAGTTGCCGGGGGAACATCTGCGGCTGGACGAGGCCGTGGTCATGGCAGCCGAACAGGCCTCGGAAGCCAAAATAGCCGCCGCCCTGATGGTGGCTGCCAGTGAGGCGGTGCAGCGGGAAAAAGGGGTCTTTGATCCTGAGCTGTTTGGCGCTGCGGACTGGTCTGGGGCCGACACTCCTTCGGCTTCCCTGTTTGCTGGAGCCGAGGTTTTGGAAACCGAAACGACAAGCCTCGAGGCCGGCGCACGCATGCGTTTGTCCCTCGGGACCGAGCTGGTCGCCAGCCTGAACTCACTGCAGTTGGGCTCCAACTCGGCCTTTTCCTCGCTGGATCCTGAGTACCAGGCCTTCGGCTCGCTCTCGGTCCGCCAGCCGTTGCTCAAAGGATTTGGACCTTCGGCACGCAGCGATTTGAGCTTTGCCGAGCGCAATTTCGAAGCAGCCAGCGCCCGGTACGATGGGGCGGTGCTGGCCGTGCGGGCCAATGTCGAAATCCTGTACTGGGAGCTGTTCGCCGCCGAACGCAACCATGCCGTGACCCGCATCATCCGGGACCGGGCCGAAGCCTTTCTGGACGATACGAAACTGCGGGCCAAGGCCGGCATGATCGGGCCCAGCCAAGTGGCCAACGCCGAATTTTTTCTGACCGAGGCCGAGCAGGCGTTGCTCGACACCGAAGAGCAGCTCGACTTGTACAGCGACCGTTTGGCCAGTCTCATGGGGCGGCGTTCGCCTGAGTTGCGTTACCGGGCAGTGGACGAACCGCCGCGGCAGTTTGCAGTCGTCGATCAGGATTCGCTGGTGGCCGTCGCCATGCAGCGCAACCCGGACCTGCAGGCTCTTGCGCGTGAAGTCGACGCCATGCACGCCCTCGAAAACGGCGCCAAGTGGGATGCCCGGCCAACTCTTGATGTGATCGGCAGCCTCGGGGGCAATGGCCTGTCGGGCACGGCCCAGGATGTGTTCTTCCCCGGCGACCCCACGCCGGTGCGGACAGACGTCAGCGGAGGGCGCGGCGACAGCATCGACAATGTCATCGGGCGCGACTATCCGACCTGGAATGTGGGCTTCGTTTTTGCCGTGCCCATCGGCAACCGCGAGGGCAAGGGCGAGCGCAACCGGATGCGGGCCGAAGTGGTTCGGGCCGAGCAGCAATTGTTGTCTGCCCAACGCTCATTTTCCGAAGATGTGCGGGCCCAGCACCGGGAACTGGCACGGGGCCAGGAACGCATGGCCCTGGCCGTGCGCGGCGCCGACGCTTCGATCAAACAGGTGGAAATCAGCATGGTCGAGTACCGCAACGGGCGCTCGACGGCTTTTGAAGTGGTGCGTTTGGCTGCTGATCTGGCTACGGCCCAGCAACGATACTCTGCCGCTCTGGTACGCACCGCGCGTGCGGCGGCTATTCTGCGACAACTGACGGGTGGCTGGTATTCCGGCACGCCTTCCAACAACTCGGCGGGCAATGTCCCGGTCCAAGGGGAGAACTGATCTTGAAACAGTTAGCAATTGTCATGGTGCTTGGAATGGCGATCCTGATGGCCGGCTGCAGCGATGATGCCGGGCAGGCCGGCGGTGGATTCCAACGCCCTCCCACTCCGGTTGAATCGTCCCTGGTTACCGGCAGCGCAGTGACCGACAAGTTCACCACCGTGGGCACCATCGAAGCCACCGAGTCGATCATCGTGACCAGCGAAATCGACGGCATCGTC
>DAOVTU010000204.1 GCA_030632925.1 Candidatus Krumholzibacteriia bacterium
GGCGGCCAGATGAAGCTGGGCCCGGACCTGCAGAAATACGACCACGACCTGCGCGAGGTGGCCGGCGGTCCGGCCGGTATCGCCTTGGACTACAGTGTGGATCCGGCCCGTGGCGATGTGTTTTATGAAGACGCGAAGCGCTTTCTGCCCTGGCTGGAGCGCGATGATCTGGTGCCGGCCATGAGTGGCTTGCGGCCCAAGCTTTCGACCACCGGTTTGGTGGATTTTGTGGTGCAGCGTGAAACAGAAGCGGAGTTGGCGGGGATGATCAACCTGGTGGGCATCGAGTCGCCGGGCTTGACCTGCGGCCCGGCCCTGGCTCAGGAAGTCGGCCGCCTGGTCGCAGAAATGGACGCCTGAGATGTGGGTGGTTCTGGGCCTGTCAGTGGTGTGCGCGTTGTTGGTCCTGCCCGAGCGGTGGGGGCGGCGCGCAAAACGTAAGCGCGGCCAGATGGCTCCCCTGTTCAAGGGCACCGGCCGGCACTGGCGGCGCAATTATGGGCGACGCTCTTTCCTGCGTCTGGGCGGAGCCACTCTTTTGGCTGGCGTTCTGGCCTACTCGGGGGCCGACGAAGCCGCCGAAAGTTTTCACTCCGACAGCGTGCGCTCGTCGGGAACCGATCGCCTGGCCCACATCTTCAAGGTTTTTGGCGAGCGGTTCTGGTTTGTGAACTGGTTGCTGGTCGCCGCAGCCGATGCCTGGTGGCAGAGCGGATCGTTCAGCCGCTGGGGACGGGCCAATTTTGAAGCCATGGTCGTGGGTTTGCCACTGCTGTGGACGGTGCAACGGGGCTTGGGCGCCAATCGGCCCTCGTCAGATGACGGCAGCCCGCGCTGGCGGCCCATGGCGGCGCCCAATTCGGCCAGTGGCCACACATTTATTGCAGCCGTGCCGTGGCTGACCCTGGCGATGCGCTCGGGCAAGGCTCCGGTGGCTGCCTTGAGCCATGTGGCGTCCTGGGCCACGGGTTGGTCGCGCCTGAATGATCGCAAGCATTACCTGTCCCAGATCGCCCTGGGCTGGACCATCGCCTACAACGCTGTGTCGGCTGTGAATGAGCAGCCAACCACCAAACTTCCAGTTACTAAGAAGGAAGATGTGCCCTCATGAGCGGTTTGAATTTTTACCGGTTCCCGAATTTCTGGGCGGCCTTCCCGATTTTTATGTTGGTCATGGCCGGAGTGTCGACCGCCGCCGAATACCAGGCCCGCCCATTGGCGGAAGTGGCCCGACAGGGTTTCGTGAGCGTCACGGCCGACCAGATGGCAGCCGACGATGCCCGGCGCGAGGCCGACGGCTTGCCCTACCGCTTTGCCGTGCCTGTGGACGTGGCCCTGACACCCGACAACGCCGGCACCTGGGAAAGCCTGCCCGATGGTCGGGCTCTGTGGCGCCTGCGCGTGGCCAGCCCGGGAGTGCTTTCTTTGAACCTGGGTTTTGCCCGCACCGAATTGCCGACCGGGGCCCGCTTGCTGGTCTATCCGGCCACAGACCCGGCGGCGGCCAGGCGTCTGGACAGCGAGGCGCGCGAGGGCCATGGCCAGATTTGGACGCCTGTATTTCTGACCGACGAACTGGTGGTGGAGTTGACAGTGCCCCAGACGGCGCGGCCTGAGATCGACCTGGAACTGAGCTCGGTGGGGCGCGGCTACCGTTTTTTTGGTGAAGATACCAGTGATAAGGCCGGCACCTGCAACATCGACGTGATTTGTCCGGACGGTGACGACTGGCGCGGCGAAATCGACACCGTGGGCCTGGTGCAGCGCGATGGTTCGATCCTGTGCACGGGTTTCATGGTCAACAACGCGGCCAATGACGGGCGCCCTCTGTTCATGACGGCGTTCCACTGTCATGTGGATGAGGGTTCGGCGCCTAGCCTGGTGGTGTACTGGAATTTCCAGAGCCCGGTGTGTGGCGATCAAAGCGGTGGAGAACTGACCCAGACCAGCAGCGGATCGACCCTGCTGGCGGCCTACGTGACTTCCGATTTTAGTCTGCTGGAATTGGACGAACCGCCGGCCGCGGTCTTTGGCGTGAAATATGCCGGCTGGAATCGCAGCAGCACCAACCCGACTGGTGCAGTGTGCATCCATCATCCGCGTTCGGACGAGAAGAGCATCAGTTTCGAGAACGACCCCTTGAGCACGACTTTCTACCTTTCGGCGACTCCCAGTGCAGAAGGTGACCACCTGCGTGTATTCGACTGGGATGTGGGCACGACCGAGGGTGGTTCTTCGGGTTCGCCCCTGTTCGATACCGAACATCGGGTGGTGGGGCAGTTGCACGGCGGGTATGCCGCCTGTGGCAACGATCTGGCCGATTGGTATGGCCGTTTTTCGGTATCGTGGGAAGGCGGCGGCACGCTGGCCACGCGCTTGCGTGATCATCTGGATCCGGGCAATACCGGGGCCATGATCACCAACCTGTTTGACCCGCTGGGGGCGAGCTTTGCGGTGAGCCCGAGCGGGGACCTGGAATCGATCGGGGTTGTCGGTGGGGCGCTGGCACCCCTTGACCATACCCTGACGGTGTCCAATGTGGGCAGCTTGCCGGTGAATTTTACCGCCGCCACGACTGCGGCTTGGTTGAACCTGAATTCCGGCGGCGGCCTGATCGGCGTTGGCGGGCAGACCGATGTGATGGCTTCGTTGAACGCGGAAGTAGGAAACCTGCCGCTGGGCATTCATCGCGGCACCATCGATTTCGTCAACACCGACGGTGGCGGCGGCACCACCAGCCGGGATGTAGTCCTGACCCTGACCGAGAATTCCCTGACCTTGGTGGGCGCGGTGCCCAATCCTTTCTCACATGCACCGGTGCCTCTGCGGTATGTACTGATGGGCGAGGCGGTGGTCCGGGCCCGGGTCTCGAATTTGCGCGGGTTCGTGGTGCGCGATCTTGGCAGCTTTGACGGCGTCGCAGGGGAGAACAACATCCCTTGGGATGGCCTGGATGACCATGGCCAACTGGTGCCTTCGGGCGTCTATGTGGTGACCATCGATGCCCTCGGGCGCTCTTTTCAGGTGAAGCTGGCTTACACCCACTGAGAGTGTGGTGAACGGGCGGGACGAGTTTTATTGACCTTGGGTTCGGGGTATGTGCAATATCCTGCCCCAGGGTTTTCTTGTTTCGGAGTTTTCAAAGCCAAAGCCTGTTAGTGGTTTACGCTGTTTCAGCAATAAATATCATATAAAACCGGTGGGAAAAGGTCGGATTTAGTTGGTGACGAGTCTCCTAGTTAAGCAGTATGTTGATTGTCTCGTTTAGACTGCTGCTTCATTCAGGAGGATCACTCAATGGCCAAGATCTGCGTCATCGGTGCTGGGTTCGCCGGCCACACCGCTGCTTTGTATTTGGGCGACAAGCTTGGCCGCGAGCATGAAGTGACGGTGATCAATCGGTCGCCGAATTTTGTCTACATTCCGTCCCTGGTCTGGGTGGGCATCGACCGCATGCCCGTTGAAAAAACCCTCTTCGATCTGCAAAAGGTTTATGACGGCAAGAATGTCAATTTCATTGCCGGACGCGCCACCGAAGTGCACGCCGACGCCCAGCACGTGGTGGTTGAACCTAACGGCGAGGGCGCTACACCGGTGCAGGTGGACTACGACTACCTGATCATCGCCACTGGCCCAAAGCTGGATTTCGAGGCCACCCCGGGCCTGGGGCCGGCTGCGGGCAATACCTGGTCCATTTGCAGTCCTCCCCATGCCCTGGAGGCGCGGGAAAAATACCTCGAGGCTGTCGACCGCATGGAAAAGGGCGACCGGCAGCGCATCGTCATCGGCACCGGCCATGGCGCGGCCACCTGCCAGGGCGCAGCCCTGGAATACATCACCAACGTGCACAAGGATCTGGTGCGGCGCGGCGTGCGCGACAAGTGTGACCTGACCTACCTGTCCAACGAACCGGAGCTGGGCGATTTTGGCATCCGGGGTCTGAACGTCAAACACCGGGGCCGAAAAACCTCGGCGGCCGAATTCATCGGCGCCGTTTTCAAAGACTACGACATCACGCCCCAGGTGGGCCGTGGGGTCACAAGGGTGGAAAAAGAATCCATCCACTGGGAAGACATGGAAGGCACCAGTGGCGAGACGGGTTATGACTACGCCATGCTCATCCCGCGGTTCCAGGGCCAACCCCTGAAGTATGTGGGCAAGGACGGCGCCGATGTGGCCGACCAGATCACCAACCCGGGGGGCATGATCAAGGTCGATGGCATTTACGGTTTGCCGTGGGACGAATTGGCGGCCAATCCGGATGCCTGGCCGGCGGTGTACCAGAACCCGAACTACACCAACATTTTTGCCGCCGGGATCGCTTTTGCACCTCCGGGGCCGATCTCCAAGCCGCACATGAATCCCAACGGAGTGCCCATGAGTCCCGCGCCGCCGCGCACGGGCATGGTCTCGGGCATCATTGGCCGCATCGTGGCCCTGAACGTGATCGATCTGGTGGAAAAGGGCCGCATGACCCACAGCGAGCGCATGACCGAGATGGCAGCGGCCTGCATCGCCTCGATGGGCGACAGTTTGTGGGACGGCTCGGCGGCCGTGATCATGGTGTACCCCGTGGTGCCTGATACCCGCAAATATCCCAATGAAGATGGGCGCGACGAGTTTGTGACCCACATGGAAATGGGCCTGGCCGGGGCCTGGATGAAGCGCATGATCCACACGACATTCATGCACAAACTGAAGGTACGCATTGGCTGGAAAATCATTCCGGAATAGGAGGCTCGAGATGGAAATCACCGATCGCGACAAATTCTGGATGAACAATAAGATCTTCCAGTTTTTTCGGTTTATTGTTTTGAATTTGAAGATTCTTAAGGCGGTGGATCATAGTAAGCGTTCCTGATTTCGCCGATCACACACAGACAAGAACCCGGATGTCCTCAGCGCTTCGCGCCTGCGGATTACCGGGTTCTTGTCTGTGTGTGACCGGCGAAAGCGGCATACCGGAGGTAGGTTGTGGTGCTTGGGGTGGGGCGGCGAATTGGGAGAACTGTGGATATTCATAAGGAGATCAGGATGCGTTGGGCTATTGCTTTGCTGTTGGTGATGGGATTTGGGGCTGGTGCAGTTGCTGCCCAGGAGTCGGAGTGGAGTGGGGAGACGGTTTTGGTGACGGGGGCCAATCGGGGGATTGGGTTGGAATTTGCGCGGCAGTTGCATGAGGCTGGGGCGACGGTGATTGGGACGGCGCGGAAGCCGGAGAAGGCTGAAGAGTTGAAGGCGCTCGGCGTGCGGGTGGTGCAGTTGGATGTGACCGATGAGGCGAGTGTGGCGGCGTTGGTGAAAGAGCTGGACGGCTTGTCTATTGATGTGCTGATGAACAATGCGGGGATATTTTTGGAGCATGGGGATTTCGAGAGTGCTGATCCGGCGGCGGTGATGAAGGTTTATGATGTGAATGTGGTGGGACCGCTGCGGGTAATCCAGGCTCTGTTGCCGAATCTGCGTTCGGGCGAGCGAAAATTGATCATGAACATGTCCAGTGGGCTGGGCAGCATCGCCAACAATACCGGCGGCGGCATGGTGGCCTACCGCGCGAGCAAGGCCGCCCTGAACATGCAGACCCACACCCTGGCCGCCGACCTGGCCAAGGAAGATTTCATCTGCATCGCCATGAGTCCCGGCTGGGTGCGCACCGACATGGGCGGCGAAAACGCCAACCTCAGCCCCGCCGAAAGTGTCTCAGGAATGTTGTCGACCCTGGCCCCATTGACGGCCAAAGACTCCGGCCGCTACCTAAACCACGACGGCACCGAGCTGCCCTGGTAACTCACAGCCCCAAGCCAAGCGCAACGCGATGGCCTCTGGGGAAGCTTAAGTCACGTACCGAGGGTGCCTGGCAGGGTTCGCGCGTTCACAAAAAGAAGACCCGGTAATCCGCAGGCGCGAAGCGCTGAGGACATCCGGGTCTCTTTTTGTGAACGTGCGAACCCTGCCAAGCGCAGGCGAGCGTACGTTACTTAACCTGACTCTGCAGCCACTTCGTCGTCACGCTCTTGGGCCGTTCAATCGGCGAACCCATAGCGCGGTTGATCACCATCTGGCTCAGCATACCCATGGCACGACTGACGGAGAACAGCACTGTGTAGTAGCTGAACTCGCGCATGCCGTAATGGTACAGAAGGGCGCCACTGCCGGCGTCCACGTTGGGCCAGGGGTTCTTGGCTTTGCCATGCTCGGTCAGCACGCCAGGCACGATCTCGAAGA
>DAOVTU010000493.1 GCA_030632925.1 Candidatus Krumholzibacteriia bacterium
GGCCAGACACAGGTTGTGCAGCGCCTTGCTGTACAGGTAGTCCCCCATGATCAGGGCGGCGCTCGAACCGTACTTCACGTTGACCGAAGGCAGGCCCCGACGGGTGACGGCCTCGTCAATAAAGTCATCGTGCACCAGAGTCGCGGTGTGGACCAGTTCGACACTGGCCGCCGCAGTGATCGCCCCAGGTGCAAAATCGGCGTTGTCGTCGTTCTGGGCGGCCAACAACAGCAGCGTCGGCCGAAAGCGTTTGCTTTTGCCCTGCCGGATGTGGTCACAGATGTCGATGGTCAGCGGGCTGTCCCCATCGGTGATGCGGCGGAATTCCTCATCCACCTGCGCCAGGGCCGGACCGATCTTCTTCTGCAGCGTGATCAATTTGATGCGTTCGCGATCCACGAGTCCCATTCATTCCCACTCTCGACGTTTTAGGCCATTGGCACCCCTTCGGGCCGCCCGGTCTCCCCAAATATTCCCTAAAGATCCGGCATGTCAATGTTCATTCCGGTCCTTATTGGTCTTCTGAATCGCTTTTCTCCTCGGCGGCCCGTCTCCGGTTGCGGGTCACAACGATCGAAACCAGCACCGAGCCGATATAGAGCAGCATCACCGGGCCGGCCATCATAAGCTGACTGATGACGTCTGGCGGGGTCAAAACCGCCGAAAGGCCCGCAATGGCCACCACCGCATAGCGCCAGGGTCGCAGCAAAACGCGGGGGTTCACGATGCCCAGCAGGCTCAAAAAAAAGCACCAGCAGGGGCAACTCGAAAACCAGCCCAAAAGCCAGGCACAGCCGACTCACGAAGCCGAAATACGGCCCCACCCCGATCAGGGGCGACAAATTGTCGGTGCCGAAGCTCAGCAGGAAGGTCACCACCTGCGGAATCACCACCATAAAAGCGAAGGCTATCCCGAGGTAAAACAGCAGTGTCGTGGCCAACAACAGCGGCGTGACCACCTTGCGTTCCTTCTTGTACAGGCCCGGCATCACGAAACTGTAAAACTTGAAAAAGATGAACGGTGCCACGACAAACATGCCAACGACGGCCGACAATTTCAGGCGGGTCAGGAACGCCTCGTTGGGCGCCGTAAAATAGACCCCTTCGCTTTCGATGGGCTTGATCAGCAGGTCCAGCAGGTCGGCCGACCAGAACCAGCACAGGATAGTCGCGGCCAACGCGGCGTACGAACTGTGGATCAGCACGGTGCGCAATTCGTCCAGATGGTCCAATATGCCCATGCGGTCTTCGTCAGGCTCTTCGCCATCTTCCGGGACATCCGGTTCTGGCGAAACGTCATCGCGCAAGGGTTGAGGCCGGTCCCCCTTCAAGTCGTAGAACCCCACCTGGTCTCGGGGACCGGTGAATTCCTTGGGCGCCATGTCATCGTCGAATGGCAGTTCAGGTTCGCGGGGGTCGGTCACGATTCATCTTCCTTGGTGCTGTCTTCTGCAGCGCTCATGTCGTTCAACAGGTCGAAAAATTCGTCTACACTCTGAAAACTGCGGTACACCGACGCGAAACGCACGTATGCCACCTGGTCCACTGAGCGAAGCTCCTCCATCAGGTAGCGCCCGATAATTTCACTGGGCACCTCGCGCCGACCGCTGGCGCCCAGTTTATGCTCGACTTGGTCCACGATGATTTCGATTTCCTCCAGGGAAACCGGTCGTTTTTCACAGGCCTTGGTCACCCCGGTGATCACCTTGGCGCGGTTGTAGGCCACGGTGTGCCCGCCCCGTTTGGAAACCAGCACCGGCCGCGTTTCCAACGCTTCGTAGGTCGTGAACCGTTCGCCGCAGTCGATGCACTCGCGCCGGCGACGGACCGCGCGACCATCACGGACCGCCCGACTGTCGACCACCTTGTCGTCTTCATTGCCACAGCTTGGACATTTCACGGCGCATCCCTCCTGGATTTCGCAATTGTGGATTCCGCAGTTGCAAACCCGATTCTACATGCCCGGATACAGGGGGAACTCCCGGCACAACTCTTCTGCTTCAGTGCGCAATTTGTTCAGCGCATCTTCGTTTTCACGGTTCTGCACCGCACCATCAATGATGTTGGCGATCTGGCCCATCTGGGCCACGCCCATGCCGCGGGTGGTCAGGGCCGGAGTGCCCAAACGCACACCGCTGGTCACGAAGGGGCTTTCCTGATCAAAGGGCACCGTATTCTTGTTGCAGGTGATGCCCACATGTTCGAGCAGCTCCTCCATGGCTTTGCCCGTCAGGCCCTTGTTGCTCACGTTGACCAGCAACAGGTGGTTGTCGGTGCCGCCACTGACCAGATGAAAGCCCTTGGCCAGCAGGCCTTCACCGAGGGCCTTGGCATTGTCCACCATCGCCTGGGCGTAGGTCTTGAATTCATCCTGCATGCATTCGTGGAAACACACGGCCTTGGCTGCCACAACATGCATCAGCGGGCCGCCCTGTATGCCGGGGAAGTTCATCTTGTTGATAGCCTTGAAGTGTTCCTTGCGACTGAGCACCAATCCGCCACGGGGACCGCGCAGGGTCTTGTGGGTCGTGGTCGTCACCACATCGCAGTGCGGCACCGGGCTGGCGTGCACGCCACCGGCCACCAAGCCCGCGATGTGGGCCATGTCGAACATCAGGATGGCGTCGATCTCGTCGGCAATGCTGCGCAGTTTTTCGTATTCCCAGAACCGCGGGTAAGCACTGGCGCCGCCCACGATCATGCGCGGCCGCTCGGCCAAGGCCTGATCGCGCAATTTGTCGTAATCGATGGTCTCTGTCTCGGGGCTCACTTCGTAGTGCAGCGCCTCGAACAGCAAGCCCGAAAAGTTCACCGGATGCCCGTGGGTCAGGTGCCCGCCATGGCTCAGGCTGAGGCCGAGAATTTTATCGCCCGGCTTCAGGAAGGCCAGATAGGCCGTCATGTTGGCCGTGCTGCCACTGTGGGGCTGCACGTTGGCACGCTCGGCGCCGAACAATTCCATGGCGCGCCGCTTGGCCAGCCTTTCGGCCTCGTCAACATGCACACAACCGCCGTAGTACCGCTTGCCCGGGTAACCCTCGGCGTACTTGTTGGTCAGGGTCGAACCCATGGTTTCCATCACCGCGCGGCTGGTGAAGTTTTCGCTGGCGATCATCTCCAACTGGCTGCGCTGGCGGCCGAGCTCCAGCTCCAGCAGTTCGGCAATGGCGGGATCCGTTTTGCGCACTTGGTCGTACATGACATTACTCCTGCAACATCTGATGGTTCTGTTTTCTATTTCGAATGCTTGTCTTCGTAGCTCGTGATCTTGTTCACCCGCCCGGCATGCCGGCCGCCTTCAAAAACTGAGTCGAGCCAGATCTGCGTCAGTTCCAGGGCCGTCTGCGGGTCCACCCCATCGCCACTGAGGCAAATCATGTTGCTGTCGTTGTGCTGCCGAGTGGTGCGGGCCTGGTTCTCGGTGAAGCACAGCGAGGCCC
>DAOVTU010000624.1 GCA_030632925.1 Candidatus Krumholzibacteriia bacterium
AAGCAAAAGGGCCACCGCATAAACGGCAGCCCCAGTACGAGATATCCGGCCCGAAGGAATCGGTCGATCAGCCGTGCGGTCCATCAGCGCATCCAGCTTCGCATCCTGCACCTGGTTCAACGCCGCCGCGCCACAGGCCTGCAACAAAATGCCCAACATCACCGGCACCATGTTCAGATCGAACTGCCCCCGCGCCATCACGTAGCCCACGGCAGTCGTCACGGTCGAAGCCACAGTGATCCTGAGCTTCAATAAAGTCAGCCAATCCTTCACGACACCAACCTCACGGGAACTACTTCAGTTCCTTCAGCACTTCAATGATGGCGTCCATCTCGGCATCCTTGACCAACGTGCCCTGCGGCGGCATCAGCCCCTTGGTGTAGCCTTCGACCAGGTCGGCGTCGGGCTCGAGCATGGACTTGCGGATGTAATCGTCATCCACAACGATCTCACGCGCCACGCCATCGGTCAACACAGTCTCGGCGCGGCCGTAAACGCCCTTGAACGACGGGCCGATCAGCTTGGAACCGTCCAGGCTGTGGCAAGCCGTGCAACCCTTGATGGTCAACAGCTGTGCACCTTCAGGAGGACCAGGATCCACCCCCAGCCATTCGTCGAATTCCCGCGGCGGGATCGACTTGACCAGCGATAGCATGGCGCTGTGGCGCTCTCCGCAATATTCCGCGCAGAAAATGTTGTACTCGCCATCACGGATCGAGCGGAACCAGGCCTTATTGTGGCGGCCGGGCACACAATCTTCCTTCAACCGGAAGGCCGGCACAAAGAAGCTGTGGATCACGTCCACCGACTCAAGGTTCAGTTTGATATTGCGGCCCGTGGGTACGATCAGCTCGGTGGACTGCTTGCCGTTTTCATACTCGAAAACCCAGGACCACATCTGGCCCGTGACCGTCACCGGCATCGCGTCATCCGGAATGTCCCGCATGACCTTGAACCCCGCCCAACCGTAGTAGAACATCACCAAAACCAGGATGGTCGGCAATACGGTCCACAGGGTTTCCAGCGTCACACTGCCCTCGATCTGGGCCGGGTTCGGGTGCTTGCTGCGGCGGTACTTGATGACAAAATAGATCATCGCCACCGTCACCCCCAGCAGCAGCAGAACCGACGTGCCGAGGATGAAGATGAAGGCATTGTCGACGATGCCCGAATAGCTTGAAGCTCCGTTCATGTCCGTCCCTTACCGGTAAAGGTAGTCGATGAAGGTCAGTCCCAGGAAAACGCCAAAGATCGCCATGGCGGACAGGAACATGATCACAAAAATTTTCTTTTCGTACTTCAGGTGCATGAAGTACATCAGGATCAGGGCGGCCTTGATGGGCGTGACGATCATTGCCACGCCAACGCCGATCTTGCCCGGGTAATAGACCGAGGCGGCGACGGTCATGGCCGTCAGGACCAACAGACCGATCCACACCAGGATGAACGTGCCATCCGAGACGATGTGGTGCTCTTCTTCGTGGGCCGCAGCCGCGGTAACATCACTCATGGCTCGCCTCTCCTTAGTTGGTCAGGTAGAACAGGGGCAGCAGGAAAATCCAGATCAGATCCACCAGATGCCAGTACAATCCCGTGTATTCAAGCATGCGGAAATTGGTCGAGCTCACCGCGCCGCTCTTCATCTTGAACAGCACCACCGTCATGATGATCATGCCGATCACGACATGGATCCCGTGCAGGCCGGTCATCATGAAATACAGGTTGAAGAACAACCCTTCTCCGTGGGGCAATTCATGAATGTGATCGGTACCGGGAAAAATGCCGTGGTGATACTTGGCGCTCCACTCGAAAAACTTGATCACCAGGAAGGTGCCGCTCAAGCCCAGGGTGGTGACCAGGAAGGCCAGGCTCTTTGTCATCTGGTTGCGTTGCAAGGCGTTGACCGACATCACCATGGTCAGGCTGCTGGTCAGCAGCACCAAGGTATTGGTCACGCCCATGAACTTGTTCAGCTCACCGGCCGCGTGGTGAAAATCGGGGGTGTGCATGCCGCGATAGACGCTGTAGATCAGGAACAGCCCGCCAAAAAGCAACACCTCGGTGAACAGGAACAGCCACATGCCGGTCTTGGAACCCTCGTCGTCACGGTGCACAACATGCGGGTGAGGGCCGGCATTGATGTCAGATACGTTGGTGCTCATCAACGGCCCTCCTCGACGCCCGCTTCACGCAGGATCTCGGTGAAATCGTAGGGACCGGTGTTCACCGACGGCGGTGTGGCGAAGTTGAACAGCGGCGGCGGCGAAGTCGTCTGCCACTCGAGAGTGGTCGCGCCCCAGGGATTGTTCGGGGCCCGCTTGCCGTTCTTGATGGCCCAGAGCAGATTGCCCAGCATCGTCAACACACCAGCGACCAGGATCCAGGATCCGACCGTGGCCAGGAAGTTCAGGTCGGCGTACTCGGGCAGGTAATCCTGGTAACGACGAGGCATGCCCATCATGCCCAGCACCAGCATTGACCCATAGATCATGTTGAAGCCCACGGTGATGACAGCGAAGGACCAGATGGCGACCTTCTCCTTGTACATGCGGCCCCAGATTTTGGGCCACCAGAAGTGCAGTCCGGCGAACATGCCGATGGCGCCGCCACCGAACATGGTGTAGTGGAAATGCCCCACCACATAGGCCGTATCGTGGATATGGATATCGGTCGAAAGGGCGCCATTGGCCAGGCCGGTCAAGCCACCGATGCTGAAGATGAAGATCCA
>DAOVTU010000373.1 GCA_030632925.1 Candidatus Krumholzibacteriia bacterium
CTCGGCCCCGCCGGCCTGAGCGATTTGCGCGTCGTGCTGGAAGACCACGTGCCGGTGCAGGCCATGTGCCGCGTGCCGACCGCAGCTTCGGACGGCAAGGCCAACCTGCACGGCGGCGGCGTGGGCCTGGGCGTCGACCTGGACACCGGGCGCATCACCGGCGCCATCACCAGCGACCAGCGAATTACTCATCACCCCGATACAGGCTTGGCTCTGAACGACCTGCAACTGCCCATGTGGCAGGAATGCGTGGACATGTGCATCGCCGCCTCCCACACCGTCGACGTGGGCTACATGGGCGTGGACCTGGTGGTCGACAACGAGCGCGGCCCGCTCATCCTGGAAATCAACGCGCGGCCGGGGCTGGCCATTCAAATTGCCAACGCCGAAGCCCAGCCTGTCGCTCCGCGCAGCACCGCCAGCAAGGCCGACCGCGCCACGACCCTCTTCAATTGGTTCCTGTTGGTGGTCATGGCCCTCTCGCCCCTGGGCTACCACTGGTGGCACACCCGGTACAGCGAGGTGCTCGAAACCGTGGTCGGTGCCAACGAAATCCGCACCGTGGTGCGGGCAGACCAGGAAGGCGTCGCCGACCTTTCCGAAGGCACGGCCGGCGGCCAGCTCGAAGAGATCACCCTCACCGAATCGAACCAGGATTTCCGCGCCGCCCGTGACGCCGCAGCAGCCGGCGATACCGTCCAGGCCATCACTTTATACCGCTCGGTTTTAGCCGACTCGACCCTGGCCCCTTTTGCCCTGAACAACCTGGCCGTATTGGCCCGGCGCTCGGGCCAGGACAGCCTCGGCTTGACCTACCTGCAGGAGGCGGTGGACCGTTTTCCAGCCTATCACCGTGGCTACTACAACCTGGGCCTGGCCCTCGTCAACACCGGCCGGCCGGATGAAGGCCGCGCCGCTTTTGACCGCACCCTGGACTTGAAGCCCAACCACGCCCCCACCTGGGCGGCCCTGGGCAGTCTGGAATTTTCCGGCAAAAATTATCAAGACGCTGCCGTCGCCTTCGGCAAAGCCATCCGGTACGACCCCACTTCGACGACTTCGCGACTGAAGCTGGGCCTCACCACCCGCCTGCTCGGCGACTATACCTCAGCTCAGAGCAGCTTTGAGGAGCTGCGGGCTCTATCGCCAGATCATGAGGGCGCCACCTATTGGTTGGCCCGCACGTTGCAGGACCGCCACACAACCTCGGCTGACGGCTCGAATCGCTACCTGATCGAAGCCCGGGCCATACTGGCCGGATCGGACCTCAAGTCCCGGCGCATTCAGTCATTGCGCGGGGTGTTGGCCTATGAAATCGGCGACTTGCCTGCAGCCCTTTCGGCCTTCAAACAACTGGCCGACGAACGTTACCGCACCGGTTTCCACCGCCTGGCTCTGGCTCAAACGGCCCTTGAATTGGGCTACTGGTCCCAGTTGCAGGCCGCAGCGCGCGACGCCCAGGAACACGATCAACCCCAGGCGGAACGGTACTTGTACCTGGCCGATCTGGGCGCCGCCATGGCCGATCCGCAGCGGCGCAAGCCCGCCGCAGAAAAGGCCCCGGGTCCCATTCCCAAACTGGCCGCCGCCTTGCTCAACGCCGACCAGCGCCTCGTCAGCGACATCCTGCGCCAAATAGAGTTGGATTCCGGCACCACCGGCGTGGCCTGGCCCCGCTGGCTCGCCGCCCGTGACAACGCCCAGGACCGTGCCGTGGCCCTGGACCTCCCGCAAAGCCTGGCCCCCCACGTGACGTCTGCTCGCGACCTGAAGAGCCGGCTCGAAGAAACCACGACCGTGCCGATTTCTTATGCCCTGTATTTGGGATGGACCCAGTCCGTGCGCCACGGTGCCCCCGCTGACGCCCAACTGATGCAGGCCGAACTGCGCCGCACCGAACCGAACTACCTGCCAATCCTGGAACAGGATTTTGCAGCCGCCAAATTGAGCGGCACCCCGGCAGAGGCCCTCAAGATCGGCGCCGCCCTGCAGGCTCTCGATGTGAGCGAGCCCGGATTTCTGCTCGACCTCGCCGCGCTCAATCAAGCCAACCGACGGCCCAAGGCTGCCCGGCGCCTGCTCAATGCCCTGCCTGACGATTTCCGGGACACCCCTGAAGCCCTGATTGTCGACTGCCGCCTGCTCATGGCATCCGGCCAGGCCGATCAGGCCGTGGCCCTGATGAAGACCCTGACCAGCCGCGACCCCGGCAACATCGAAGCCCGTTTTGTCCTGGGCGAAGCCCGCTTTGCCACGGGCAAGAATCGCAGTGCCGACCGCGAGCTGCGGCGTTGCCTGGAACAGGACCCCTCACGCAGCGACATCCGGCAGGTCCTGGCGCGGGTGTTGATGAAGCGCCGCAAATATCCGGCGGCCATCCAGGAGTGGACCACCGTGTTGGCCCTTGATCCGGACGATGAATCGGCGCGCTTCAACTACGCCTTATGCCTGCAGCGGACCGGCGACAACACCGGTGCCCTGCGCGAATACGAAACGATTTTGACGACGCAGCCTGACCGCAGCAGCGCCGTTTACAACAAGGGCCTGGCCCTTGAACGCTTGGGCCGTGGGCCCGAGGCGGTCGCTGTGTACCAGCGCATGCTGGAGCTTATTCCCAACCACGAACCCAGCCTGCGCAAGTTGTCAGAGTTGGAAGGAGCCGAAAGAAAATGAAGGATTCAATGACCAGAAGCAATGGCCGCTCCTGGGCCCTCCTGAGCTTGATCGCCGTGCTGATGTGCGCTGCGGTCACTGCCGAGGCGGCCTGGAAACCGGTTTCGCCAGCGGGCGATCTCGATCGCGTGCGGGTCATCGTCGTGACCGGTGCCGACAACGAATCTCCCGAGCGCGGCATCTGGACGGTGCTCGATCCGGGCCAGGAAATGCGCTTCACTTTGACCGGCAGGGGCCCAGTGCGGCTGGAAACCCGCCCCGAATTCGGATCCGAAATCGAATCGGATGCCTACCGCCTGCTGGTGGCCCTGCCCGACACGGTGCGGCGCCTGAAACGCCACGCGCCCTGGGAAAACAACGTGCGCTACCAGGCGGCCCACAGTGCCAACCCCTCGGCCTCCCAAAGCATCGTCGGCCTTGGTGAGACAGATCAATGGCAACTGGACTGGCAGTCGGTGCAGGGTGATCTGGTGGTCACCAACCGTATCGAAAACCAGCGCCGGATTCTATGCCGCGTGCTGCTCGGCGAAGGCGTGGCCAAATACAAAAAGCCCGGCGCACCCAAAAAATCCAAACCCCTCGTGCAGTCCTTTGGTTTCGAAGCCGCCCTGCCCCAGATCGGTTGGGACAGCAACGCCTTCGTGGCGGCCAAGGACGCCCCCGCAGCCGAAAAGGAAGCCCAGTGGTTCCTGCCGGTCGACCTCGAATTCAACTTCGAAAAAGATTTCAACGTACGCACGGCCTGGCAGGCCAAGTACACTTTTGAGGGCTCGTTCTACAGCGACCCCGTCCTGGACGAACGGCGCCACCGCGTGCACCTCGGCGGCGAGTCCCATCTGGGCTCGTTGAAAAGGCGCCAGGGAGTCGACTTCTTCTACGGCTACCGCTTCACCGACAAGAACGACACCTACAACGGCCGCGGCGACCGCGAAGAGTTCGAAACCACCGACCCGGTCACGAACCAGCCGGTGCCCCTGGGCAACCGTTTTGACTATCAGGAACACCGCCTGGTCGGTGGCCTGAGCAAAGATCTGGGCCGCCGGTCCGAGGCCAAAGCCACCGTTTCGGGCCTCTCCAAGGACTACAAGCACGACTATGCGGCCTATTCAGACATTTATTCGCTGGATCAGGACCACCTGGAGTTCGAACTCGAGTTTGTCTTCCGCCCCCGTCGCGACGTCAAACTGGGCGCCCGGGGCACTTATCTGGCCAAGGACTACGTGGAGAAATTCTCCCGTGACCTGACCGGTGCCGAGGTGATCGAGACCCCCACTTCGTTGCACAATACCAGCCTGATCCTCGGCGGAGATTTTGGCCGCGGCGAAGGCCTGCGCAGCCACGCCGAAATGAAATTCTTCAGCAGCAGCGACCAGTATGCCGGGTATTGGGACTACAGCGGCTACGCCGTAGAAGGCGGCGGTGGCTGGCGCTGGGCCGAAGGCCACAAAATTGACGCCAGCCTGCGCTACTCCAGCAAGGACTACGACAACTCCCACGTCGACCACAATGCGGCCCTGCCGTTGCGCGTCAAGTCGGTGCTGAACTTCCGGCTGACCGGCGAGTATGTGCTGAATGAGAACTGGGAAGGCATCGCGCGCCTGCACTACAAGGA
>DAOVTU010000529.1 GCA_030632925.1 Candidatus Krumholzibacteriia bacterium
ACGCGGCCGGACATGGTTGAATCAACGACAGAGCAGGGCGGTTGGCGAGAGTCACCGCGGCACGAGGATCTGGCGCGGGCCCGGAGGCAACTGGCGGTGTGGCAGCAGGGGCGGTTGGCTGACAGGTTGACCGAGGCGGCGGCTCATTTCCTCGATGGGGCGCGGCAGCCGCTGGGGCTGTCATTGCGTGGCATGGAGCGTTGCGTTGCTGTAGCGGCCACTGCGGCGGCTCTGGATAGCGCCAAGGCCATCAGTAGCGACCATGTCCGGGAGGCGCTGGAGTTTCGGAGGGAAGCCCTGCTGGTCTGAGTTCTTGGGCGCACAAAAAAACAGGGCAGCCATAGGCCACCCTGTTCTCTTGATCTTAAAATCGCGTACTAGAAGCTGCCTTGAACTCCCAGCGACCACTGCAGAAGGCTCATGGTATTGGATTCAAATTCTGTGACCGGCGATTCCGCGATGGAGCCATCAGGCTGCACGGGGTACTCGTTCAGGGGCACCAGGGTGGTTCCTTCGTTGAGCTCCATGAAATAATCGGCCGGTGTCCATTCCAGTGTGTTGCGGTGCAGCAGTACCTCAAAGCGGATGGAGATGTTCTTGTCGGCCAGCAGGCGGAGGCCGCCACCAAAGTTCAGGTCCATCGCCGAGGCGGTGCCTTTGGTGTAGTTGGAGTTCATGTTGTACCACATGTTGCCCACACCACCGGTCAGGTAGGGGTGTAAGCGCCCCATGCCTTCACCTCTGATGGCCAACGGATACACGATGGCGTTGATTCCGGCCTGCAGGGTGATCAGCGAGCGGGCTTCGGCGTCAAATTCGCCCAGAGGGGGATTGTCCACCACGGGGGCACCCTGTTCGTTCTTGCGGCTGTGGGTGTTGGTGATGGAGGATGTGTACTCAGAAATTCCGACACCGTACCAGGACTCCAGGCCAAACCAGTTGGTGAGCCCATAACCGATTCGCAAAGTGGGGGCAAAAGCACTTTCGCCCTTCAGCTCCACGTCACCCCAGAAGGTGTCTTCGGTATTGTATTTGTAAATGATCTGGTCATGCTTCAAGAGCGTGGTGTTCATGCTCAGGAAGCCAACGGCCAGGCTGATTTCAATATCGCCGGCTCTGATGACGGGGTCCCATGCTGTGGCTTCCTCTTCACCAAGGTTCAAATCGTTGGCTGCGGCATCACCGCGCAACAACTTGAATGTCTTGCCGTCAGCAGCGCTGGTCGCTGGACTGGTTGCCGGGGCAGACTGGGTTTCAGATTCCTCCGTTGGGTCCTGCGCCATGACGGCAGTACAGGACATGACGAAAGCCATCAGGCACAAGGCGGACAATGTTTTTCGGGACATGAATCGGCTCCTGTCCGGGGCAATGCCCGGGGGCTCGCGGGGATGCAGCCTTAAAGTCTAGTGGATTAATTTCAGGTGCGGCGCCTTGGGTGTCAATAATTAATGGCAACCCTTTTGGCACAATGACGTGATATCCGTATCATGAGGGAAACCCCTGACGACAATGAAAGAGATGTTTTTTGACGCTACGAGCCTCTGAATACCGCCAGCGCCGGGTCCGGGATCATATTCCGGCCGTGGTTGGGTATAGCCGGGCGGGTTATCCGTTTTTGCACTTTTTTCTTTTTGCGTGGCTCTTGTGGGCGGTTTCGGCCCAAGCTGTGGAGTTCCCCGGCCCGGTGTCGCTGTCTCAGGACGGGGCCTCACTGAGTGCTGCAAAGGTGCGCCTGCCGGGTACCGACCGGGACTATTTTGTCTCCGGGAGCAGTGGCGGCTTTCTGAATTTGAACCGATTTAATCCGGTCAGTCGAAATTTCACCATCCTGCACCGGTTTTATGTCGGCGGTGAAATGGTGGCCATCACCCCCTGGCTGGGGCTGCCAGCCCAGGAAACGGGCCTGGTTGTGGCGGCGGCCAATCCGGACCGCCTCCTGTTTGTGATGGTGAACGATGCTTTTCCCTATCTCACCATCAGCAAGGAAGTCGCCCTGGAGGAAGATCCGGGTAGCCTGGCCTTTCTGGGCAACGCCTTGACCGAGCCCTGGGAAATCGGGGTGACCCTGCCGGGAACCGACCGCGTGGTCTTCCTGGCGGAAAATGGTGGCCAGTGGACGGTGCAGAGCACGGTTGATAGTGGCGACCGCCCGGCCAGTCTGGTGGGAGTGGATCTGGACGGGGATGGGATTCGGGAATTGGTGGTGGTCAATGCCGGCCCACTGTCGGGCACGCTGGGAATTTACAGGCGCCAACCTGATGCTTCGTACAGCCTGGAAACGGTCACCTTGCCAACGGCGACTCCGGCCCTGGTGACAGCCTACGATTTGGACAATGACGGGCGGCGGGAGTTGGCCGTGGCTTTGTCCGACCAACCGCAGGTTCGGTTTTACAACGAAGTGGCGGGCAGCCTGGTGGAAGTCGACCGGGTGGATCTGACCCTGACCGCCAACGCCATGCACCTCAATATGCTGTCGGATGGCACGCCGGGCTTGTTCACCGCCAGTTTTGAGCGGGGGTTGGTGGAATTTTCCAGTCTGGGTGGCGGCCAATGGACGCGCCTTGATACCTACTACCCGGGTTGCCGGCCCCACGATTTCACTTTTGTCGATCTGGACGGGGACAGCCTGGATGATCTGGTCACCATGGGGGGCGCAACCGACCTCCTGACCGGCATGTTGGGCAACGGCAAGCCGGGCTTCTGGGGTTTTCCGGCATTGAGTCTGGAGGGCACGCCCGGCTCGTTTGTCAGCCGCGATCTGGATGGCGACGGAACGGACGACCTGTTGGTGGCCGATGCCGATGGCACGACGATCAGTCTTTATGCGGGCACGCCCGAGGGGCCTTTGTCCCTGTCGGGTTTGACCTGGGACCTGGGCTTTATTCCGGGCCGCATCCTGGTCGCGAATATGGATGGAGATCCCGCCTGGGAACTGGTGCTGCTGGATATTTTGGCCGCTGAGTTGGTCGTGATGGACTTTGCCCTGGAAACGGGCTTTACGGAATTGTCCCGGACCGTGGCCGGGGCGTTTCCCTTCTTTATTGCTGAGGGCAATTTGAATGGCGACGCGTATACCGACCTGTTGGTGCTGACCCAGGAAGCGCTTGAAGTGACGGTCCTGCTGAGCAACGGGGACGGCACCATGACGACGGGCACTTCCTTCTGCTTGAGCGAAATCTTCGCCGCAGCGGTATCAATAACGAGATAATCCGTTTTGCAACCGGTACATCGCTGTTGG
>DAOVTU010000524.1 GCA_030632925.1 Candidatus Krumholzibacteriia bacterium
CGTTATTGACGCTCGCTTGCCTCGCTCTTGTATTCTGTTCAGCCACGGCCATCGCCCACGAAGTCACCGCTCCGGCATCCGTTGCCGCAGATGGTGCCGGGCACTTCAGCTTCACCGTTCTGGTCGAAGTGACGGTGGCCACAGCCCAGGGTTCGGCCTATATCAACGGCACGGACAATACCAACCTCGGCGAAACCATTTTCGACGGATTTTGCATCACCACCCTGGACCCGGGCTTCTACCCATGGGAGATCACGGGAGACCTGACCGATCCGGGTCTGGGCGGATCAGTGCTCTATGATCATTCACTGTGCGACGGATGGAGCGGGTCGGTGACGGTCAACATCATCCCGCCTGCGGTCGCGGTCGAGAAGCTGACCTGGAGCACGCTCAAGGCGCTGTATCGCCAGTAGGTCCAGCCAACTCAAGACCAAACAGGAGATCACCGAGTGAATTTCAAACATACTATTTGCTCGGCGATCATCCTGTCGCTCTGCCTCTTTTCAGCTTCATGCTCCGATGATCCGGACCCGGTCGCACCAACTCCACTCACCGACGATGAAATCATCACCAGAACCTTCGGCGACGCCATCGAACTGGAAAATTTGGCCAACTATGCCAACCAGAACGTGCCTCGTTATATTCGCAAGAACAACAGCGCCGCCATGCCCATCACCGATGCCGGAGCCACCCTCGGGCGGGTCCTGTTCTACGACAAACAGTTGTCGGTCGACAATACGATCTCCTGCGCCAGTTGCCACAAACAGGCCTTGGCTTTCGGTGATGATGACCGTGCTTCGGTTGGTGTGAACGGCAACACACCCCGCCACTCCATGCGCCTGCTCAATGTTCGGTTCGCCGACGAGGTCCAGTTTTTCTGGGACGAGCGCGCGCCCAGCCTCGAAGCCCAGACCACCACGCCTATCCAGGACCACATCGAGATGGGCTTCAGTGGCGAAGGCGGCGACCCCAATCTGGACGATGCCTTGGCCAAAATTGCGGCGCTGGGCTACTACCAGGTGCTCTTCAATTTCGTCTATGGCGACAGCATCGTCACCGAACAGCGGGTTCAGTCAGCGCTGTCCCAGTTCGTGCGCAGTATCCAGTCGTTCGATTCCAGGTACGACGAGGGCCGCGCCCAGGCGGCAGGCGAGTTGGAGCCTTTCACCAACTTCACAGCCCTTGAAAACCTGGGCAAACAGTTGTTCGTGGCGCCGCCGGCCCTCGACACCGAGGGTGTGCGCATCGCCGGTGGTTTGGCCTGCGCCGGCTGCCACCGCGCGCCGGAATTCGACATCGACCCCGAAATGCAGAACAATGGCGTCATCGCCACCATCGCCGGCACGGGCACCGACCTGACGGTCACCCGGGCCCCCACCCTGCGCAATGTCGTGCGCGCCGACGGCACCGGCAATGGCGGCCTCATGCACACCGGCGACTTCGATCTGGATGCGGTTCTGGATCACTACAACCGGATTTCAGACGAAGGCAATACCAACCTGGACAACCGGTTGGCTTCCATGGGCAATCCCCAGCAACTCTTGTTGACGCCTGCAGAACGCGAGGCCGTCATCGCTTTTCTGAAAACCCTGGCCGGCCAGGACCTCTACACCAACGAAATCTGGTCGGACCCCTTCGGGCCGATGCCCTAGCATTTCAACGCCTATATCCCACTCAACCACTTGCTTTTACATGAAGATCCACCGCTGTTGCTACTAAAGAAACACCTCTCCCGGTCGATCAAGAAGGTCAACCAAGGAGCATCAAGCATGGCTTTTGTAGAGTGGAGCGAAGAGCTCAGCGTGGGTATCACCCAAGTCGATCAGGAACACCAGAAGCTGGTCGCCATCGTCAACCAATTGGACGAGGCCATGATCTCGGGCAAGGGCACCCGGATCATGAACGAGATCCTGACTCAGTTGGTGGAGTACACAAAAATCCATTTCACCGCTGAAGAAGCCCTGATGGCCGAAGCGGAATATCCCGGCTTGGATTTGCACAAACAGCAACACCGGCAACTGGTAAGAAAGGTCGAAAAATTTCACAGTGACTTCAACAACAGCGGTCGCCGCATCACCCGCAAGATGATGGACTTCCTGAAGTATTGGCTGTCCAATCACATCCTGGTCGACGACATGGCCTTCGGCAAATACCGGGTGGAGTGCCCGACCTAGCGGCACCTTCATCCTGCAGCAGATGGTTCATCCGGTGGCGGATGATTCGTCGCGCAAACCCAAATCCTTCAGCAAGCGGTTCAGATAGCTGCGCTGCAAGCCCAGCTTCTCGGCCGCCTTGGTCTGGTTGCCGTGGCAATCGTCCAACACTCTGGTCAACATGTTGCGTTTGAATCCGGCCACCGCTTCGCGGAACGGCAACCCCTCCAGATCTTTGGGAGCAGTCAGACCAGGCGTGCGGATCTCGGGCGGCAACAGCTCCGGGTTCAACACCCGCCCCGGTGCCATGACCACCATGCGCTCCACCGCGTTCTTGAGTTGGCGCACGTTGCCGGGCCAATTGTAATTTTCCATGGCGCTCAGAGTCTGTGGAGCAAAGTCCGGGATGTCACGCTTCAGCTCGCCGGCAAATCGGGCCAGAAAATATCGTCCCAGCAGTCCGACATCTTCGGTGCGCTCCCGCAGAGGCGGCACCCGCAGTGCGATGACGTTCAACCGGTAGAACAGATCTTCACGGAAGCGCCCAGCCTCGACCTCACGGGATAAATCCTTGTTTGTCGCCGCCACGATGCGGCAATCCACGTGCACCGTCTGGTTGCCACCCACCCGCTCGAACTCACCTGTCTCCAGGAAGTGCAACAACTTGGCCTGTAAGCCCGGGCTGATGTCACCGATCTCGTCCAGGAAAGCCGTGCCGCCGGCCGCTCCCTCGAGGCGGCCCGGCTTGCGGGAAACCGCGCCGGTGAAAGCGCCCCGCTCATGACCAAACAGGGTCGATTCGATGAGGTCTTCCGAAATCGCTACGCAATTGACGTACACAAAAGGGCCATCGCACCGCGGGCTCGAAGCGTGGATGAATTCGGAAACCACCTGCTTGCCGCTGCCACTCTCGCCCGTCAGCACGATGGTCGAATCAGAGGCCGCCGCCCGGCCGGCCACGTCCAGCAATTGTTTCATGGTCGGCGATGCCGCCTGAACGTTGATGGCCGACTGGTCGGCCAGAGCGTCCCGCGATTTTTGCAGGCGGCGTTGGTCCAGAGCCCGCGCCGCGACCTGGGCCAGCAAATCGAAATCCGCCGGTTTGGTCAGGAAATC